>JBGPIJ010000082.1:0-10890 GCA_041484865.1 Gemmatimonadota bacterium | reverse complement strand
CCTTCACGTCACTCGTCGCCACGCCCCCCCGCGCCCCCTTCGCCACCACCACGTGATGATCGGCGAACGCGGCGATCTGGGGCAGATGCGTGATGACGAGGGCCTGGCGCGGCCCCGTCGCTACCGTGGTCAGCGCCTCTCCCACGCGGGTCCCCGTTTCCCCGCCGATGCCCTGATCGACTTCGTCGAACACGAGTGTCGGGACGGCGTCGTGGCGCGCCAGTACGACTTTCAACGCGAGCATCAAGCGCGATAGCTCACCCCCGGACGCGACCCGCGCCAGCGGGCGAGCGTCGAGCCCGACGTTCAGCTGCACCTCAAAGAGGATATCCTCGGCGCCCTGTGCGTGGGGCGTGGCGCGTGGGAGCAAACGGACCGTGAGCCGGCCTCCAGGCATGCCCAGGGCCGGCAGCATCTCATCGGTCGCGCCCGCCAGCCGCTGGGCGCCCGCCTGACGCTTCACGCTCAGCGCTCCGCACGCGCGCACGCACTCCGCCGCGGCGGCGTCGCGCTCGTGCGCCAGCTGGCGCAAGTCCAGGTCCGCCGTATCCAGCAGCTCGAGCTCCCGGGTCGCGGCATCGCGCGTGGCGAGCACGTCGGGCACCGTGGGGCCGTATTTCTGCGTGAGGCGGAACAGGATGTCGCGCCGCTGCTCCACGGTGGCAAGGCGATCGGGATCGGCTTCGATCGCGGCAGCGTAGTCCCGCACGCCGCGCCCCAGCTCCTCTACGTTCGCGTACGCCGTATCGAGCAGCTCGCGCCAGGCACCGCCCGCGGGATCGAGGCGCTCGAGGGCCCCGATGAGCTTCGCGGCACGGGTGAGCCCCGCGGTGTCGAGCGCCTGCTCCAGCTCGCGGGCGAGACCGCCCAGCTCCTCGGCATGAGACAGCCGCCGCGCTTCGGCGGCGAGTGCCTCGTCCTCACCCATCACCGGACGCGCGTTCGCGATCTCGTCCACGACGTGACGCAGATAGTCCGCCTTGCGGATCACCTCGTCCTGCTTCGCCCGCACGTCCGCTTCGCGCTGCTCGAGCGTTTTCCATCGCTCGTAGGCGTCCCGCACCGCGCTGCGCTCGACGCCGGCTTCGCTGTAGGCGTCGAGGATATCGCGCTGCACGTCCGGCCGCAGCAGCGATTGCGTCTCGTGCTGGCCATGCAGGTCGACCAGCAGCGCGCCGAGCTGCCCGAGCACCCCCACGGTCGTGGCGCTGCCGTTCACCCAGGCGCGGGAGCGGCCTTCCCCGGTAACCTCTCGCTTAAGAACCAACGTTCCTTCCTCCGCCTCCACCCCCAGGGCGGACAGAGACGGACGGAGGCGGTCGAGGGCGGACGGAGACAATTCAAAGGCGCCCTCGATCACCGCTTTCTGCGCGCCGGGCCGGACGACGTCGCCCGAGGCGCGCTCGCCAAGCAGCAGCGCCAGGGCGTCCACGAGGATGGACTTGCCGGCGCCCGTCTCGCCGCTCAAGACGTTCAGGCCGGGCGCGAGCGGAAGCGTCACGTCGGCGATCACGGCGAGGTCGCGGACGCGCAGCTCGGCGAGCACCTATCGCCCCTCGCGGTCGGAGAGATCGCCCCACTGGAGCTTCTTGCGCATGCGCGCGAAGAAACCTTCGGAGCCGAGGCGAATCAGCAGGACGGGATGTTCGGCGCGGCGCACCAGGAGGCGCTCCCCGGCGTGAATCGTCGTGCCGAGCTGCCCGTCGAACGAGACGAGCACCTGCTCGGTCCAGGGCGGCACCAGCTCCACGGACACGACGGCGGTGGCCGGCACGACGAATGGCCGGACCGCAACCGTGTGCGGGCAGATCGCCGTGACGATGATGGCGTCCACCGTGGGGAGCACGATGGGACCTCCGGCGGACAGCGAGTAGGCGGTTGAGCCCGTCGGCGTCGCGACGATCATGCCGTCCGCCGAATACTGCCCCACCTCTTCCCCGTCCACGACGAGCCGCAGCCCCACGACGCGGGCCACGCCACCCTGATGGACGACGGCGTCGTTCAGCACGAGGGGCTCGGTCCGGGCCTTGCCCTCGCCATCGACGATCGTGGGAAGCAGCGCCAGCCGCGACTCGGTGACGTAGCCCCCCTGCACGAGCGCGTCCAGCGCCCATCCGAGCGACTGGGCGCTCGCGGTGGTCAGGAATCCCACGCGGCCGAGGTTGACGCCGAGAATCGGCGTGCGAGCCCCGCTCAGGCTGCGCGCCGTTCGCAGCAGCGTTCCGTCGCCGCCGAGCGACAGCATGCAATCGACGCGGGATCCCGTTTCGAGGGGGGCGGGCGCCGTGCCGGGCCACAGGGGAACGAGGCTCGGCTCCGTATAGAGGTGCAGGCCGAGGCGGGGCGCCGCCTGCGCCACCTGCGCGAGAACGCCCTTCAAGTCGCGGTAACTCGGGTTACCTACGACTCCGATGTTCATGAGGGCGTGAGCGATTCCTCGGCCGCGAGGGTGCGCACCCGGGCAGCGATGCCGGAGCCCGTGAGACCCACGTCCGCGAGCTGCACGGCGCGGGGCGCGTGCTCGTAGGTCCGATCGGGCACGCCGAGCGGGACCACCCGCACCTCCGGCGCGGTCGTCTGAACGACGGCCGCGAGGTGCGCGCCGAATCCGTTCACCACGACGCCGTCCTCGACGGTCACGAGCAGGCGGTGATCCTGCATCAGCGCGTCGAGAGTGACGCGGTCCATCGGCTTCAGGAATCGGCAATTGACGACGCTCACGGACAGCCCGTCGGCCGCGAGGAGGTCCGCCGCCTCGAGTGCCGGCTGGCACATCACGCCGACCGCGAGGATCACGCAATCCTTGCCCCGGCGCAGCACGTCCCAGCTTCCGTAGGGAATCGTCGCCACTTCGGCCGCATGGGGAGCCTCACCGGGCGCCTTGTCGCGTGGATAACGCACGGAGAACGGTCCGTCGGTGTGCGCCAGCGCGCAGCGCAGCAGGCCGATCAGCTCGGCCCCGTCTCTGGGCGCGGTGACCGTGAGGTTCGGCACGGCCAGGAGGTAGGCGATGTCGTACAACCCCATGTGCGTCTGCCCGTCCTCACCCACCATCCCCGCGCGGTCCATGGCGAAGATCACCGGCAGCCGCTGGATCGCGACGTCGTGGATCACGCTGTCGTAGGCGCGCTGCAGGAACGTCGAGTAGATCGCGACCACGGGACGGATGCCCTGGGTCGCGAGCCCCCCGGCGAACGTCACCGCGTGCCCCTCGGCGATCCCGACGTCGAAGAAGCGGTCGGGCCACTTCCTTTGGAAGATGTTGGTCCCGGTTCCGGACGCCATGGCGGCCGTGATCGCCACGAGGTTCGGATGCTCGGCCGCGAGCTCGGTGAGCGCTTCACCGAAGATCTTGGTCCAGGTCGGCGGGCCCGGATTGATCGGCTTGAGCCGGCCGGTGACCGGATCGTACGGCGCACGCGCGTGGTACTTCTCGAGGTCGGGCTCGGGAAACGGAAATCCTCTTCCCTTCTCGGTGATGACGTGCACTACGCGGGGCCCCGTGAGCGTCTTCACGAGATCGAAGGTGTGGACCATCTGCTCGAGATTATGGCCGTCGATCGGGCCGAAGTAGCGAAACCCCAGCTCCTCGAACAGCATCCCCGGCGACCAGAGATTCTTGACGCTCTCTTCCACGTTCTTCGCAAACTCGAGCAGCCGCGGACCGCCCGCGACGTGCGAGGCCTTCTCGATCACGCCCTTCACCAGCTCACGCATGCGCACCGTGATCGGGCTCGCGATGATCGATCCCAGGTACCGGTTGATAGCCCCGACGTTCGGCGCGATCGACATGCCGTTGTCGTTCAACACCATGATGATGTCGCGATCCGAGTGGCCGGCGTTGTTCATCGCCTCGTACGCCAGCCCGCAGGTGAGGGCACCGTCGCCCACCACCGCGACCACCTTGTAGTCCTCCCCCAGGAGATCACGCGCGGCGGCGATGCCGAACGCGGCGGAGAGACCGGTCCCCGCGTGCCCCGCCCCGAACTGGTCGTGCGGACTCTCCTCGCGGTGCAGGAACCCCGACAGGCCGCCCGTCTGGCGCAGGGTGGCGAGCCGATCGTTCCGCCCGGTGAGGATCTTCCACGGGTAGCCCTGATGGCCGACGTCCCAGACGATTTTGTCGCGGGGTGATTCGAACGCATGGCACAGCGCGACCGTCAGCTCTACGACGCCGAGTCCGGCGCCGATGTGGCCGCCGGTCTGCGACACGACCTCGATCAGCCGCTGGCGGACCTCCTCCGCAAGCTGCGGCAGCTGTGCCCGGCGGAGCCGGCGCACGTCCTGCGGACCGCGGATGGTGCTAAGCAGAGACACGGCGCATTTAGTTCGGTCTCGTGACGATGTATCGGGCCAGCTCGACAAGCACGGAGGAAGCTAACCCCGTCTCCCGCAGCCGGTCCACCGCCTCACGGGCGAGGCGATCGGCCTCCGCTCGAGCCGCGGCGACACCGTGCAGGGCCACGAAGGTGGACTTCGCCCGCGCGGCGTCCTTCCCGGCCGTCTTTCCCAACTCGGCGGACGTCGCGGTGGCGTCGAGCACGTCGTCGTAGATCTGAAATGCCAAGCCGACCCGCGTTCCGTAATCCCGCAGGGCCTCCGTGGCGGCCGGGCCCGCTCCGCCCGCGAGGCCGCCGATGACGCAGGAGGCGGCGATCAGCGCAGCGGTCTTGTGAAGGTGGATTTCCTCGAGCGCCTTCGCGGAAAGGGTCTGTCCTTCGGCGGCCAGGTCCAACGCCTGTCCCCCGATCATGCCGCCCGCGCCCGCGGCCTGGAACAGCTCGAGCGCGATGGCGCGCCGGCGCTCCGGATCGAGCGCCATCGCGTCGAGGCCGTGGGCCAGCACCACCGCGGCGAGCGCCACCATGTGAAATCCGGCCCGGGTTGCCGTGGCCACGTCGAACGCGCGATGCGCGGTGGGACGCCCGCGCCGCAGATCGTCGTCGTCCATACAAGGGAGATCGTCGTGCACCAGGGAATAGGCGTGTACCACTTCGACGGCAGCGGCGAGCTCGGCAATACCGTCGTGCGCGCCGCCCACGGCTGCGTACGACGCGAATACGAGCGTGGGGCGCAGCCGCTTGCCTGCCCCGAGCAGACTGTAGCGCATCGCGACGGCAAGAGGCTCCGGCCAGAGCACCGTCGCCTCCCGCCCCCAGTGGAGCAGTGCGGCGTCGACGCGAGCCCGGGCGCTCACCAGATAGTCTGCGAGTCCCCCCGGGCTGACGCCCGGCCTGCTATCGGTCGAGGCTTTCACCCCGCACCTGTCTGATCTTCGTTTCCGCCGCCGCGAGCCGCTCGCGAATCACGCGCAGCCGCTCGATGCCCTCCTCGAACAACTTGAGCGACACGTCGAGGTCGAGATCCTGAGACTCGAGCTCCCGCACGATCTGCTCGAGCCGTTCGAGCTCGGCCGCGAACGTGGGACGGCGCGCCTCGGCGCTCACGATTCGATCACGCGCGCCGGCACTTCGCCGTCCGTGACCCGGAGGCGAAAGGTGAGGCCCGGCGGCAGCTGCGCGAGCCGGTTCAGCACGCGGCCGTCCTCGCCCCGCGCGAGCGAATAGCCGCGGGCGAGAATCTTGAGCGGCGAGAGGGCGTCCAGGCGCCCGCCCAGCGCGGCGGCCCGCTGGTGATCGCGCTCGAGCCGCCACCGTAAGGCGGCGTCCAGCCGGTCGAGCGCGTGGTCGAGCTGCTGCGCGGCCCGCTCCCATGGCGCGGCCAGCCCCCTCCCCAACCGCGCCGCGAGGTGCGCCACGTGCGCGTCCACCTCGACACGGTCCGGCGTCGCGGCGGCGGCGGCGGCCGATGGCGTCGCCGCGCGATGATCCGCCACGAGATCGGCGAGGGTGATGTCGGTCTCGTGACCCACGGCCGAAATCACCGGGACGCATGCGGCCGCCACCGCACGCACCACGGCCTCGTTGTTGAACGTCCAGAGGTCCTCCTTCGAGCCGCCGCCCCGGCCGACGATCGCGACGTCGAGTCCGTCGATCCCGGCGAGCCGCGCGAACGCCGCGCAGATCTCCCGCTCAGCGCCGTCCCCCTGGACGCGCGTGGGGATCAGGAACAGCTCGGCGAGCGGCCATCGTTCGTTCACCACAGCCACGATGTCGCGCAGCGCGGCGGCGTCCGGACTCGTGATCACCGCGATCCGCTCCGCGTAGGCCGGCAGCGGCCGCTTGCGGGCGGGGTCGAGTAGTCCGTCGCGCGCCAGCGCCGCCTTCGTCTTCTCGAACGCGAGGTGCCACAACCCGTCTCGCTCGGTGGACAGGAGATCGACGACCGTGAGGCGGAACTCGCCCTTGTCCTCCCACACCGTCGGCCGGCCGAACGCGAACACCTGCATCCCGTCGGCGGGCTCGGTCGGTAGCCGCTGGTTGTCGCGCGCGAACATGACACAGCGCAGCTGCGCCGTGCGGTCGCGCAGCGCGAAGTACCAGTGCCCGCTGCGCCACCGCTTGAAGCCCGACACCTCCCCACGGACCCAGAGCGGCGGCAGGCCGCCTTCGATCACGGCGCGCGCGCGACGGGTGACCTCGCCCACCGTCCAGGCGCCTTCCGCCGCCACGGCGGCGAAGAGGTCTAGGCTTGCACCCATTGCCGCGCTGCCTGCACCGTGTTGACCAGCAGCATCGTGATCGTCATCGGCCCTACGCCTCCGGGAACGGGGGTGATCGCCGCCGCGACCTCTTTCGCCTCAGCGAACTTTACATCCCCCACGAGCCGGTACCCCTTCTTCTGCGTCGGGTCGTCCACCCGGTTCACGCCCACGTCGATCACCACCGCGCCGCGCCGGATCATGGCGCCGGTCACGAACTCAGGCTTGCCGATCGCGACGATCAGGATCTCCGCCTCGCGCGTGATCGCCCCGATATCGCGGGTCCGCGAGTGGCACACGGTGACGGTCGCGTTGCCGCCCGGGCCGTCCTGGAGCAGGAGCAGCGCCATCGGTCGGCCCACGATGGTGGACCGTCCGACGACCACGGCGTGCCGGCCTTGCGTCTCGATCCCGCTCCGGATCAAGAGCTGTTGCACGCCGTAGGGGGTCGCGGGACGAAACCCCGTGGGGTCGCCGACGACCAGCTTCCCAGCGTTCACGGGATGAAACCCGTCTACGTCCTTGCGGGGGTCCATCCGGTAGAGCACGCGCCGCGTGTCGATCTGCGGAGGCAGCGGCAGCTGTACCAAGATGCCGTGGATCTTCGGGTCGGCGTTCAGGCGATCGACGAGCGCCAGCAGCTCGGCTTCGGTTGTTGCCGCGGACAGCTGGATTGTCTCGTGGTACATGCCGGCCTCGTCGCAGGCCTTTCCCTTCATCCGCACGTAGGCGTGCGAGGCGGGGTTGTCACCCACGAGCACGGCGGCGAGCCCCGGGACGATTCCCTTATGCGCGAGCGCTGCGATTTCGGACGCGAGCTGGACGCGTATCGCGCCGCCCACCACCGCCCCTTCGATGAGACTAGCAGGCAAGGATCTTGATCCGGCCGGGATACTGGAGGTTAGAGTCCCACGAGCTTCCGCTTCGCCGGCGGCAGCATCTTGGTCATGTCATCCGCCAGTGCCGTCAGCCGGGCCGCGACTTCGCGCTCGCCCTTCTTCGCCTGAAACAGCTCGTTGGTGATGTCCAGCGCCGCGAGGATGGCCGCCTTGTGAATCTCGACGATGGGGCCCTGGCTCAACACTTTCTTCAACGCTTGATCGACGAACGCGGCCACGTCGCGGGTGTACTCCGGCGGCAGGTCGGAGCGCACAGTGTACTCCTCCCCACCGATCATCACCTTGACCGCGTGCTTCTTCGTCGTCATGGCTTGGCCCCCGCGCGCGCGCCGTTCCCGGCGGCCTGCTCGCGCGCCTGATCCTCGAGGAAGGTCAGGCGGCCCAGCAGCTCCCCCACGCGCAACCGCGCGGCCTCGACGCGTTGGCGCAGCTGCTTGTTTTCCTGCTCGAGATCCGCGATGCGGCTCCGGACTTCGGGATCGGGGCGAGCGGCGGCGCCGGCGCGCGGCTGGCTCTGGTGCTCCCGGAGCTCGGCCTCGGTCTTGAGCGCGCGGCTGTGCCAGGTGGACAATTCGTCCCCCACGTAGCGGAGAATCGTCTCCAACTGGTCCAGCGCCCGCGCATCAGCTCGCTCTCCGTCGTACGCCAAGCTCTTCCTCCAACGCCTGTAACGCCGTCTCTAGGATCTTGTCGACCTCGTTTTCGCGGAGCGTGCGGAGCGGATCTCGGAACGAGCAGTGCCACGCCACGCCGCGATGATCGGCCGGAATCCCCGACCCGCGATATTCGTCGAACACCGTCAGACGCTCGAGCAGCAACCCCGCCCGTCGGCGCAGCACCTCGGTCACGGCCTCCGCGGTGACGCCAGGCGGCAGCACCAACGCGAGATCGCGCTCGACCGGGGGCGTGACCGGCAAGGCCCGGTACGGAGCCGGCTGGGGCTCAACGACTTCAAGGCGGACCTCGAGTCCATACACGGGAGCCGCCCAGACCGGAGCGTCGGCCTCGAGTGGACTCGCCCACCCGATTACCCTCCCGCCGGGCCCCTGCGCCTCCCAGCCACCCCCGACTGCGGCAACTGTGACCGCCGCGGAAGACGCCGCCAGCCCAACGGCTAACTCAAAGTGATACTTGAGGTCCCATAAGTCCATATCAGGTACTTTCGCACCGTCGGTCCAGTGGGGGGGATGCCGCGACCCCGTGAGCACCGCAGCCACGGAGGTCCACTCCTCCACGCCCTTCCCGCTTCCCCCCTCCCCCTTCCCCTGCTTGAAAACGGTTCCGACCTCGAACAGGCGTATGTCCCGGTTTCGAGCCGCCCAGTTCCGCTCCACCCGGCGGACGAGCCCCGGGATGAGCCGGGTGCGAAGGAATCCTTCCTCGGCGGACATCGGGTTCAGGACCTGAACGGCGTCGAGCCCGTCGGCGGGCCCGAGCGGAAAGGTCCGCGCTTCGTATAGACCTGCGGCGGCGAGGCTCTGCCGGACCCGCGCCTTGGTCCGTTCGAGCGGCGCGTCGGGGACGGTGCCGGGGCAGTAGGGCCGCAGGTCGTCCGGAAACGCGTCATACCCTTTGAGGCGCGCGACCTCCTCGATCAGATCCACTTCCCGCGATACATCGGGACGCCATCCCGGCACCTGGACCGCGATGCGACCGTCCTTGGGAGCGAGGAAGAAACCGATGGACGAGAGCCGTGCCTCGATTTCGCGCGCCTCGATCGGCATGCCGAGCAGGCGGCCGACCCGCTCGGGCCGGAGGAAGATCGTCTTCTCGTGGACGGGCGCGGGCCACACGTCGAGCGGCGGCTCGCGCATCTCCCCGCCCGCCGTCGCGATGATGATCTCGACCGCTCGCCGCAAGGCGTCGGGCATCGCGAGCATGTCGATGCCGCGTTCGAAGCGATAGCTCGATTCGCTCGACAGGCCAAGCGCGCGCCGGGTGCGCCGGATGCGGGTCGGCTGAAAGTAGGCGCACTCGAGCACGATGTCCGTCGTGCCCTCGCTCACCTCGGACTCGGCGCTCCCCATGATGCCGGCGACGATCGTGGGGCGCTCCGCGTCGCAGATCGCCGTCATCTCGGGGGTGAGCTGCCGCTCCACGCCGTCGAGGGTGACGACGCGCTCGCCGGCGCGGGCACGACGAATCACGACCGCCGGGCCACGCAGCTTGGCGAGGTCGAACGCGTGCAGCGGCTGGTTCAGCTCGAAGAGGACGTAGTTCGTCGCGTCCACGACGTTATTGATCGGCCGCTGTCCGATGCTCGCGAGGCGCGTGGCGAGCCAGGAGGGGCTCTTTCCCACCGTGACTCCTCGAATCACCGCCGCCATGTACCTGGGACAACCCTCTGGATCCTCGAGGCGAACCTCCACTTCGTCCACCACACCCCGGGCGGTCGGAGAACCGGCGGTCGGTGAAGCGGCGGACGGTGAAGCGGCGGACGGTGAAGCGGCGGTCGGTGAAGCGGCGGTCCGACCGCCGTCTTTCTGACCGCCCGGGATTACCGGCAGCTTCACCGGCACCGCATACGCCGCCCCCAGCTCCCGCGCCACTCCCCGGTGACACAGCAAGTCCGGCCGGTTCGCCGTTACCTCGAGGACGATCTGGTAGTCGGCGATCGGCACGGCGTCGAGGAAACGGCTGCCGGGTGCGGCGTCGGTGTCGAGCTCGAGAATGCCGTCCGAGTCCTGGCCCAGGCCAAGCTCCCGCGCCGAGCACAGCATGCCGTTCGACTCAACGCCGCGAATTTTCTTGCGTTCGAGCTTCAAGCCCCCCGGCAGCACGGTGCCGACCGCGGCGTAGGGATATTTCTGCTGCGCCCGCACATTCGGGGCGCCACACACGACCTGCACCGGCCCGGCTCCCCCTGCATCCACGGTGCAGAGCGAGAGCCGGTCGGCGTTGGGGTGCTTCTTCACTTCGAGCACCTGCGCGACGAGCACGTCGCTCAGGTCCTGGTGCAGCGGCACGACCGCCTCGACCGGGGTGCCCAGCATGCTCAAGCGGTGCTCCAGGTCGCGTGGATCGAGCGAGCGACCGAGCATGGCCTCGAGCCAGCGGCACGACAGGATCATCGCTTGCCGCCTCCGTCCGCGAACTGATCGAGGAACCGGACGTCGCTCTCGAAGAACAGCCGGATGTCGGGGATGCCGTGGCGCACCATCGCGATGCGATGGGGCCCCATCCCGAAGGCGAACCCGGTGTAGCGCTCGGGATCGATGTGGCAGTTCTCGAACACCGCCGGGTGGACCATGCCCGCGCCGAGGATTTCGATCCACCCCGTTTGCTTGCAGGTGGGGCAGCCCCTCCCGCGGCAGACCGAGCAGCTCACCTGCATGTCCGCGGACGGCTCGGTGAAGGGGAAGTACGAGGGCGAGAAGCGCGTCGTCGTCT
>JBGPIJ010000081.1:0-10891 GCA_041484865.1 Gemmatimonadota bacterium | reverse complement strand
CCTTGCCTGACTTCACGGAGCTGGGCGCCGGAAATATTCAGGGGCTGACACTGACCCCCGGCCTCTACAAGTGGGGAACGGGCGTTTCCATCCCCAGTGCGGTCACCCTCTCGGGTGGCGCGAATGCTGTCTGGATCTTCCAGATCGGGCAGGGTCTCACAGTGGGCAACGGCGCCATTGTGACCTTGAGCGGCGGGGCACAGGCCCAGAACGTCTTCTGGCAAGTGGCCGGCGGGGCGACCATTGGCACGACCGCGACCTTCAAGGGCGTCATTCTGTGTCAGACGGCGATTGCGTTCAACACCGGCGCCACCATCCTGGGCCGGGCCCTGGCGCAGACCGCGGTTACCCTCAACGCCACGGCGATTACGCATCCGTAGTTGATGCGGCGGGAAGAAGACACACGGCCAGCGGTTACTCACGCTGGCCGTTTTCTCGTGGTGCTAGCGCTTGGAGTCGCCCGTCCAGCTGCCGCCCAGCGCTTTGTACAGATGGACGGCGGCAGCGAGCTGCGACAGCTGGGCCTGGGAGAGCGCCAGCTCCGCGTCGAACAGACTCCGCTCGGCATCGAGCACCTCGAGGTAGTTGGCCACGCCCGCCTGATAGCGCGCGTCTGCCAGCGCGAGCGCGCGGCGCAGCGCTTTGGCTTGCGTATCCTGCGCCGCGACTTGATCGCGCGCGGCGCGGACCTGGGCGAGCGCGTCGCCGGCCTCCTGCAATGCCGTGAGCGCGGTTTGCTCGTATTGCGCCCGCGCTTCGTCCGCCCGCGCGCGCGCGGCCCGCGCCTGATTGACGAGGCGCCCGCCGGCGAAGAGCGGGATCGAAACGCCCCCCTGGAGCTGATAGATGTGGGTCTGCGAGCCGAACAGATCGCCCGCGGTCTGCGCCTGCGACCCTGAATATCCCGTGATCATGAACGTCGGAAGCCGGGCCGCGTCCGCGACGCCCACCCGCGCCGTGGCCGCGGCATACGTGCGCTCCGCCTCACGCACGTCGGGCCGCCGCTCGAGCAGCGTGGACGGCAGCGAGTCGGGCACGAGCACGGCGCCGGCTGCTCCCGCGAGCGAGGCGCCGCGGGGAATCGCGGTCGGCCCTTGGCCGAGCAGCACGCTCAGCGCGTGCTCCGCCACCGCGCGCGCCTGCTCGACCTGTGCCAGGCGCACCGCGGGCGCCGCCACCAGCGCCTCGAACTCCCGCACGTCGAGCTCGGAGGTCAGGCCCCGCGCGTAGCGCCCCTGTGCCAGGTCGAGCGTGCGCCGGCGCGAGGAGAGGGTGCGCTCCGCGATCGCCCGTTCCTGGTCCAGCTCGAGGAGCTGCAAGTACCCGCTCGCCACCTCGCTTACGAGCGACAGCACGGC
Source organism: Gemmatimonadota bacterium (assembly GCA_041484865.1). Taxonomy (GTDB): domain Bacteria; phylum Gemmatimonadota; class Gemmatimonadetes; order Gemmatimonadales; family GWC2-71-9; genus AG25. Next base: position 9,533 of record JBGPIJ010000081.1, on the reverse strand, counting down.
CGCCTGCGAGGCGGCCTGCTGGGCGCCCAGGTCCGCGTTCGCGGCCTGGAGGCCGCGGCGGATCCGGCCCCAGAAATCGATCTCCCACGCGACGCTGGCCGTGACGATCCAGGCGCTGTAGCTGACCGGGGCGAACGCACCGATCACGATCTGGTTCTTGCTCACCGTCCCGCTCGCGGTCACGCTCGGGAACAGCGGCGCGCGCGCCACGCCCGCCAGGGCGCGATACTCGCGGATCCGCGCTTCCGCCGCCGCGAGATCGCGGTTCTGGCGCAACGCCGTGGTGACGAGCCCGGTGAGCAGCGAATCGTGCAGAATGTCGAGCCACGCCAGATCGGCGATCGACTCGGCGGCGATCGGACGCGGCGCGACGGGAGGCGCCGCGACGCCTGAATCCGCGGCGCGCGCGGCGGCGAGCGAGTCGAAGAAGGACTGCGCCGAATCCGAACGACTGCCCGCCCCCACGCGAGCCCCCGCGGGAACCACGGGAGCGGGATGATAGCGCGGACCGACGGCGCACCCCGCGAGGAGCGCCGTCCAGGCGACCACAGCGCGACCCCGGTTCATCGTGCGATCCCCCCGCGTCGTTCCGCGAGTCCGCGGATCACGCTGAAGAACAGCGGAATGAAAAAGATGCCGATGGAGGTGGCGACGAGCATTCCCGAAAACACGGCGGTGCCGATGGAATGGCGACTCATGGCGCCCGCGCCGCCCGCGATCACGAGCGGCGAGACGCCGAGGATGAACGCGAACGACGTCATGAGAATGGGGCGGAAGCGTTGCCGGGCCGCCAGCGCCGCCGCCTCGCGGATCGGCTTCCCCTGGCTGCGCAGCTCGGCCGCGAACTCGACGATGAGGATCGCGTTCTTGGCGGCGAGCCCCACGACGGTGATCAAGCCCACCTGGAAGTAGATGTCGCTCGGTTGCCCGCGCAGCCACACGCCAAGGAACGCCCCCAGCACGCCGAACGGGACGCCGAACAGCACCGCGAACGGCAGCGACCAGCTCTCGTACTGCGCCGCGAGGACGAGAAACACCATGATGAGGCCGAGCGCGAACACGAGGCCCGCCGCGCCGCTCGAGGCGCGCTCCTGGTACGACTGGCCGGAGTAGTCGATCCCCACCCCTTCCGAGGCGAAACGCGTGCGCACCAGACCGTCGAGCTCGTTCATCATCTCCCCCGAGCTGCGGCCGGGCTTGGGGACGCCCGTCACGAGCGCCGACATGAAGCCGTTGAAGCGCGTGACCACGGTGGGGCCGCTCCGGAACTCGGTGCGTGTGAGCGCCGACACCGGAATCATCGCGGAGTTCGCCCCGCGCACGTACAGCGCGCCGATATCCTGCGGCGTCTGGCGGAACGGCGCTTGCGCCTCGATCTGCACGCGGAAGGTGCGGCCGTAGAGATTGAAATCATTCACGTACAGGGTCGAGAGCATGGCCTGGAGCGTGCCGAACAGCTCGGTGAGCTTCACGCCCCGCGCCTTGGCGGTCTCGCGGTCCACGTCCACGTACAGCTGCGGCACATTGGCGCGGAAGTTGGCGTTTACGCCCTGGATGGCCGGGAGCTGGTTCGCGGCCTGCACGAATGCCTGCACTTCGCGCGCGAAGTCCTGCGCGCTCTGCGCGGAGCGGTTCTGGAGATTCGCTTCGACTCCGGAGGTGGCGCCGAGGCCCGGGATTTCGGGCAGGTTGAAGGCGAAGCCGATGGCATCGCGCATCCCGAAGAGCCGGCCATTCATCCGGCCGGTAATCGCGTCGATCGACGATTTCCGGTCACGCTGCTCCCAGGGCTTCACGTTGCAGAAGATGGTGGCGCTGTTCGGCTGGCTCGCGCGGCTCAGAATATCGAAGCCCTCGAGCGCCACGATGTTCACAATCGCGGGCTCCTGTCGCATGAAGCCCTCGACGCGCTTGACGACCCCCTCGGTCCGCTGTAGCGACGCGCCGTCGGGGAGCTGGACGGCCACGGCGAAGTAGCCTTTGTCTTCCGTCGGAATGAACGCGCTCGGAACGTGCCGCCACAGCACGACCGCCAGCGCGATGACCACCGCGAAGGCGCCGAGCCACGCCTGCGGGCGCCCCAGCACGCGGTCCACGGCACCGGCGTAGTTTCCGGTGAGGCGCGCGAACCAGCGGTTGAACGCCCCGAACGCGCCGCTGGTGTGCGAATCCACCGCCTCCTTCAACAGGTAGGCGCACAGCGCGGGCGTCAGCGTCAGCGCCACGATCCCCGACAGCACGACGGCGATCACGATGGTGATGGCGAACTGCTTGAACATCCCGCCGGTGACGCCGCCCGTGAAACCCACCGGAATGAACACCGCCACGAGCGAGAGCACGATCGCGACGAGCGCGCCCGCCACCTGGCGGATGGCGCGGTCCGCCGCGATCCGCGCCGGCACCTTCTCCCACGCCATGATGCGCTCGACGTTCTCGATCACCACGATGGCGTCGTCCACCACGATGCCGATCGCGAGCACGAGCGCGAACAGGGTGAGCACGTTGATCGAGAAGCCGAGCGCGAGCAGGCCGAGAAACGTGCCGATCACGCTCACCGGCACGGCGAGCATCGGGATCAAGGTCGCCCGCCAGCTCTGCAGGAAGACGAACACCACGAGCGCGACGAGCAGCATCGCCTCGGCGAGCGTGAACACCACCTCCCGGATCGACGCCGTGACGAAAGGCGTGGTGTCGAACGGGATGCTGTAGGCGATCCCCGGCGGGAAGTTGCGCGCCAACTCGTTCAAGCGCCGCTCGACCGCCGTGCGGGCCGCGAGGGCGTTCGCTCCGGGGCGGAGGTACAGGAGCATGAATGCCGAGGGGCGCCCGTTCACCCGGCTGGCGAAGTCGTAGCTCTGCGCCCCGAGCACCGCCCGTCCCACGTCGCGCACGCGCACCAGCGACCCGTTCGGCAGCGCCCGAATGACGATGTCGTTGAACTGGTCCGGGGTCTGGAGCCGCCCCAGGGCGTTCACGGGGATCGTGAGCTCGGTGCCCGGGGGCGCCGGCTCGCGCCCGATGCGGCCCGCGGGATTCGTGGTGTTCTGCTCCCGGACCGCGTCCGCGACGTCGCTGACGGTAATGCCGAGCTTGGCCATCTTGGAGGGGTCGAGCTGAAGCAGCATGGAGAACTGCAGTCCGCCGAACGTCGTGGCGTTGCCAACCCCCGGGACGCGCTTCAGCTCGTCTTCCAGGTACAGCTTGAGATAGTTCGTGAGGTACGGCGCGTCGTAGCGCGGGTCCTTCGACGAGAGCGCGATTACGGCCAGGATGTCGGTGTTCGCTTTGACGACGGTGATGCCGTTCTGACGGACGGCGTCCGGGAGCTGCGGCTGGGCGAGCTGCACGGCGTTCTGCACGTCCACCGCGGCGAGGTCCTGGCTGCGGGACACGTCGAAGTAGACCTGGAGCAGCATCGACCCGTCGCTCGCATTCGCCGATGTGTAGTAGAGCAGTCCCTGCAACCCCGAGAGCTGCTGCTCGATCGGGGCGGCGACGGCATCGGCCACGTTCTGGGCGGTGGCGCCGGGATACGCCGCGGCCACCTGGACGGCGGGCGGGGTGATCTGCGGATAGCGGGACAGCGGCAAGAGTCGAATCGAGAACACGCCGAGCAGCGTGATCACGATCGAGAGCACGCCGGCGAGCACCGGCCGCCGAATGAAGAAGTACTTGAGCTCGGCGTCCGATCCGGAAGCCTCGGGGGCGCCGCTCATCGGGCCGCGCTCGAATCGGCGAGCGGCACCGGCCGCACTGGGCGTCCCGGAATCACCTTCTGCGTGCCGTCCACCACGACGCGATCACCCGGGTGCAGGCCCTGCTCGATGATCCAGAGCTTGCCGCTCCACAAGCCCGGATGGACGTCGCGGATCACGGCCGTGTCCCCCGCCGCCACGACGTACACGAACTGCCGTCCCAGCCCCGACAGCACCGCGCGCAGCGGCACCGCGAGCGCGCTGTCCTGGGCGAAGCCCGAAAGCCGCACCCGCACGAACTGTCCCGGCATCAGCAGCCGGTCGCCGTTCTGGAACACCGCCCGGAATTCCTGCGTGCCGGTCGCGGCGTCGAGCGCCGGGGCCACGAACTCGAGCCGCCCGCTCCGCGGCAGGAGCGACCCGTCGGGAAGCACCGCCTGCACGACGAGCGGGCTCCCCGCCTGAATCAGCGTTCGCGCACGCGGGTTCTGCTGCCAGGCGAGCAGCTGCTCCGAAGACGGTCGGAACGACACGTACACGGGATCAAGACGGTCGATCGTGGTCAGCACGTCCGCCGAGCCCGTGACCCGGGTGCCGGCATCGAGCAATGCGCGGCCCACCCGTCCGTCGATCTCCGCCCGCACGTCGGTGTCATCCAAGTCCTGCTTCGCCTGGGCCAGGGCGGCGTCGGCCGCCGCGAGCTGGGAGCGCGCGTTATCTACGTCGACCTGTGATACCGCGTGCTGCGCCACCAGCGGCTCGAGCCGATCGAAAACGCTCTTGGCGTTCTCATAGCGCGCGAGCGCGCTGTGATAGGCGGCGTCGAAGCGGACCTTGTCGAGCCGGAACAGTAGGTCGCCCCGCTTGACGACGCTCCCCTCGGAGAAGGTCCGCTCCTCGATGACCCCCTCCACCCGGGCGCGCACGTCCACGCGCCGGTAGGCGACGACCTGGCCCGTGAGCTCGTAAGTTTCGGGGATGGTGCCGGGCTGAACTTCGAGCACCGCGACTTCCGGCGGTGGTGGCGCGAATGGTGCGCTCTTGCGGCCGCACGCGACAACGGCCAGCACGGCGACGATCCCAACGACTCGTGCGTCGTTCCTCCTCACTTCTCCCCCTCTGTTGCATTTGGCAGCGATGGCGCGACGGGCACTGCAGGGAAATGCATACTCGGGCGCAAAGGTTCCCGGAAGGCTATGGGAGCCGGCGCGCCACCCGATACAGAATCACGTCGTAGACGATCTTGAGGGTCCCGGCGACGAAAAACGGGACGCTCTCGAGCGACGGCCGCGCATACATGAATCCGGCGAACAGCGGCGCGATCGCGGCACCCGCGGTGCGCGCCACCCCCGTGATGCCGGCGGCGGCCGATCGCTCGTCCGGCCGCACGACGGCCATGGTGTACGACTGCCGCGTGGGCACGTCCATCTGACTGATGCTGAAGCGCAGGAACAGCACGAAAATCGCGAGCGGCAGGGTGGGCATCAAGGGAACCAGAATCAGCAGGACGTTCGACGGCAGGTGCGTGAACACCATCGTGCGCACCAGGCCAAAGCGCGCAGCGAGCCGGGCCGCGAGCAAGGCCGAGACGCCGGCCAGCACGTTCGCGCCGAAGAAGATCGCGCCCAGCGCCGCGGGATCCACGCCGAAGCGCAGGTAGAACCAGTAGGCGGCGAAGCTCTGCACGACGAATCCGCCGGCGAATGAGTCGAGCGCGAACAGGCTGGCGAGCGAGAGCACGACACGGTGCGAGCGCGCGATACCGAGCATCGCGGGGAGGCCGCGCGACCCGCCGTCCGGGGATCGGACCGTCACCTCGACGGCAGGTGACAGCCGGGCGAAGAGCAGCGCCAGCAGGAATCCGAGTCCCGCGTACAGCACGACCACGGCCCGATAGCTGCCGAGCCGCGCCAGCATTCCCCCGGAGAGCGAACCGAGGGCCGTCGCGAGGGCGCCCGCGAGCGTGTACCAGGCGAACACCGTCGTTCGCACTTCATCGGGAACGACGTGCGCCAGCGCCGCCTGCTCGATCCCCAGAAACGGACCCACCTCGCCGCCGCTCGGACTGATCACGCCGATCGTCCCGGCGACGACGAGCCACACGAAGTCGCGCGTGAACGCGAAGACCAGACCGGAGGCGGCCATGAGCGCGGCGCCCGCGACCAGCATGCGCCGCCGCCCCAGCCGATCGGCTTGCGTCGTGAGCCAGAGGGAAACGACGGTGTCGCCCACGAGCGTGAGCGTCAGGAGCATCCCGGTTTGCGCAACGGTGAAGCCGAGGCTCGTCAGGTACAGGACCAGGACGACCGACAGCGAGCCATAGGCGAAGAGGCGGATGCACCGCGTGAGGAGGAGGAGCCGCCCGTCAGCGCGAAGTGGCACGCGCAGCCCGCATGGCCTCCTCGATCAGCAGCTTGACGGGCTCGAGCTTCTCCTGACATTCGCCCACGAGCTGCTGCAGCTCGGCGACAAAACTCGCGATCGGCGCCGGGGGCGGATCGACCGCGAGCAGGCGCTTCTGAAGCGAGACGAGCGCGAGGTAGAGCGAGCTCGACTGGACGGTCTGAGGATGTCCCTGGCTCTCGAGGGTCTGCAGCACCTCTTTGGCCTTATCCCGTGCTTTCCGCACCGCCGCCCCGACGTTCTGATGGACTTCGCTCATGGCGAACCCTGGAAAAGGAGTCGATGCAACGGTACGTCCGGGGCGCGGCGGCGACAACATCCGTTTCAAGATGGCGTCAGGGCGTCGTACAGGACGTCGAACACCGCAGCGCCGTGCTTAAGGCGAGCGACGTCTCCCGGTGCTGGTCATAACTCGGGAACCCCAGGGCGCCGCCCCGGGGTCAGCTGACCCTAGTCAGACACCACGCACCACGCACCACGCACTAGTTTAGAGCCTACACTCGCGTCCGGCGTCGATTGACTACTCCTCTGCTCATCATTGCTGCCGTCTTTTTGCTCCTGGCCCTGATCTTCCTGCGGTCGGCGGTCGCGGTGTGCCGGCGGCGACATTACGTGAGCGGGCTCGGGAGCGGGGTGGTCGCCCTGCTATTGTTCGCGTGCGCGGCGCTCGCCGGCTTCGCGAGCGTGGGCGTGCTCGGATATCGCGCCCTGACCTACGAAGAGGTCGCCGCCATCGTGACGACCGAGCCCGTCACTCCGCAACGCTTCCGCGCTACGATCCAGCTTCCGGATCGCCGGCTCGCGATGTACGAGCTTGCGGGCGACGCGTTCTACATCGATGCGCACATCCTCAAGTGGCATCCCCTCGTCAACGTGCTGGGATTGCACACCGGCTACGAGCTCGACCGCGTGGCGGGGCGCTACGACGCGGTGGCCGAGGAGCGCAGCCGGCCGCGCACCGTCTTTTCGCTGGCACGAGCGAGGCCGGTGGACCTGTTCGACGTGGTGCGCCGCTTGAGGATTCTCAAACCGCTCCTGGACGCGGCGTACGGCTCCGCGAGCTTCGTTGCCGCCGCGCGGCGTGCCGCGCGGTTCCAAGTACTCGTGTCCACGAGTGGGCTACTGATTCGAGAGATCCAGATGCCGAACGCGGGGCGGTAGCATCGCGAACGTGCACGGTTGCCTGGGCGTCACCTGCGTAGCGCGCCAAGGCTCGATGACGCAGATTCGGGACCATGAGTACCCAACCTAAGGAGCGCCGCGACAAGGCCGAGCGCCGCCGCGGCCCCGACCGCCGCACCCGCGCGGTGCCCATAGAGGTCGAGCGGCGCAAGGAAGGCGACCGGCGCACCGGACTCGAGCGGCGGCTCCAGTCGGCTACCGCCAGTGACCAGATCCACGCCGCGATCGGCTTGGTGAGTTGGGCCGCGGAGAACGGGGTGATGCTCGACGTTGACCGCTGGGTGCTCGAAACGGCGATCACGCGGATGCGGCTCGCGCTCGCAAAACTGACCGAGGACACGGCGCCCTGATGGTGCCTTACGCCGCTGGCTTGTGCCAGCCGCCGACGTGCGCCGCGAGCTGTTCGGCCTCGGGCGGGCCCCAACTGCCGGGTTCGTACGGGTGGACCGGCGTCACATTCCCGAGAATCGGCTGCACGATGGCCCAGGCTGCTTCCACCGCGTCCTCGCGCGCGAACAACGTTGCGTCACCCGCGATCGCGTCCCCCAGCAATCGTTCATAGGCGTCCATTTCGTCGCCGTCGGGGTGGTGCACCACTGTGAACGCGGCGGGCTCGGAGGCCATTGCCTCGCCGGCGCGCTTGACGCTCCCGCAGATCGTGATCGTCACGTCGGGGCTCAGCCGAAAGCGCACGGTGTTCGCATGCTCGGCGAACTCGTGGAGGGGCGGTCGCTTGAGCGTGACCAACACCTCGGTAGCGGTGGTGGCGAGGTACTTGCCGGCGCGAATCAGGAACGGGACGCCGCGCCAGCGGGGCGACGCGATGTGGAGCCGCGCCGCCGCGTACGTCTCGACGGTCGAGTCCGGTGCGACACCTTTTTCCTGCCGGTAGCCGCGGGCCTGCCCGCGCACCAGGTCCTTGGAGCTGAGCGGACGGACTGCCCGGAAGAGCTTCACTTGCTCGTCGCTGAGATGCTCGCAGAGCATCGTCCTCGGCGGCTCCATGGCGAGAAAGCCCACCACGTGGAGCAGATGATTCTGGATCACGTCGCGAATCGCGCCTACCCCCTCGTAGAAGCCGCCCCGCCCTTCGACGCCGTAGCGCTCCGCCATGGTGATCTGGACGCTCTCCACGAACTGATGGTTCCAGATCGGCTCGATGAACATGTTCGCGAAGCGGAAGACGAGGAGATTTTGGACCGATTCCTTGCCTAGAAAGTGATCGATCCGGAAGATCTGTGGCTCGCCGAACACCGTATGCAGCGTGGCATTGAGCGCCCGGGCCGACTTGAGATCGCGCCCAAAGGGCTTCTCGACGACAATCCGCGCGTCACGCGCGCAACCCGAGCGGCCAAGCTCCGTGGCCACGGTCTCGAACATGTCAGGGGGGATCGCCAGATAGTGCAGCGGATGCGCCGCACCCCCTAGTGCCTTCCGGAGCGCGACGAAGGTGGCTGGGTCTCGGTAATCGCCGTCCACCGAGACGAGACGCGCCGCGAGCTTCGCGAAGGCCGCCCGATCCACACCGCCATTCTGCTCGATGCTCTCGAGGGCGTGTGCCCGGAGCTGCTCAACCGTCCACCCGGACCTCGCCACGCCGATGACGGGCATGTCGAGCCGTCCGTGACGGGCCATTGCCTGGAGCGCGGGAAAAATCTTCTTGCGGGCTAGATCCCCGGACGCTCCGAAGAAGGCGAGCGCGTCGGAACGCGGGACGAGGGTCGCCATGGGGATAAGATAAGGCGTGCATGGTGTCAACAGCGTGCGTGGTGCGTGGTGAGTGGTGCGTCAACAACGTGCGTGGTGCGTGATGACGCCCGCCCCGGTTGCATGATGGATTCGTCACGTCGCAATCATCGCTGCTTCAGGCCCTGCGCGCTAAGTAGTCTCCCACAATACTGATATGCCTTCAGCCGCCGTCGAGGAGGAGAACGCCCTGATGTCCAACTCACCTTTGGGAGGCTGCGTGAGGCGTCGTGCGCGCAACGTGGATCGCGCCGCAATCATCCTCTTGACGGTGTTGTGCACCTCAGCCGTGACACCCTTGGCAGCTCAGGAGGCGCGCTCGGCGGACAGCTGGGAGCTGCTCGGCAGCAGCCGTGTAAGCTTCGCCGCTGTAGGAGATGCTATCGACATCGGCAGCCGCGAGGGACTGTTCGACGCGATCCGGATCGACGTGGACGGCGACGTGGAGATGTACGACGTGCGGGTGATCTTCGGGAACGGCGTCGACTGGTCACCGGGCGCCCCCCT
>JBGPIJ010000080.1:0-11163 GCA_041484865.1 Gemmatimonadota bacterium | reverse complement strand
TAGAGTCCTCTACATTGTAATGCGCTGCGTGGAGGGCCCGTCCCTGCGGCGGCTGCTCGAGCAGCGCAAGCGCCTCTCCGTGGATGACGCCGTCCGTATCGCCCGGCAAGTAGCCGACGCGTTGGGCTACGCCCACAGCCACGGAGTCGTGCATCGCGACGTCAAGCCGGACAATATCCTCCTCGATTCCACGGGCAACGTCCTGGTGACCGACTTCGGCATCGCCAAGGCGACGGAGGCTGCATCCACCGCCACCGCGCAGCTCACGAGCATCGGCATGGTCGTCGGAACGCCACACTACATGAGCCCGGAGCAGGCGACGGGCGAGCGTATCGACTCACGGTCCGATCTCTACTCAGTCGGCATCGTACTCTACCAGATGCTCGCCGGGGCGCTGCCTTTTGACGGTGACTCGGCGCAGGCGATCCTCATGAAGCAGGCGACGGCGACGGCGACCCCGATCCGTCGTATCCGGCGCAGCGTGCCGCCCGAGGTCGCCGCGACGCTCGATCGCATGCTCGCCGAGGATCCCGACGAGCGGTTCCAGACGGCCGAGGAGCTGAGCCGCGCCCTGGTGGCCGCGCGACCGGCGGCGGCGCGCGGCCGGGTCGCCGTGCGGTGGGGGCTTCCGTCGGCCCGCACGGCGGTCATCAGCCTCGTGGTTGGCGCTACCGCGGTGCTGCTCGTCGCCGTCGCGACGGCGGTCGGGCTGACGCTGTTCGGTCGACCACCCCAGCTCCGGGCCACTGCCCCGCTGCCTGACAGCCTCAACCAGTCGCTCCGGCAGCGCGGCATTCTGGGGCGTGGAGACACGGCCGTCTTCGCCTTCAGTCCCTCCGCGGAACGGGGATCGGGGCTACTGGTTGTGGCGCGGCACCGCGTGGCCATCGCGGCGCCTGGCCGCTTGCGGGGCTACCCGCGAGAGGGGGTCGCGTATCTGTTTGCGGCGCGCTGGCACCGCGGTCCCCGGTTTCTTTTTATTCTGGTGCCGTCACCGGGACACCGGGACACCGTGTTCACCGATCTCTCTCCGCGAGATACCTGGGAGTTGGCGCGCGGAGTCGACCAGCTGCTATCCCGCGACTCGACGCCGGTCCGCTTTCACGTGCAGTTCACGGCGCCTCACCGGGCGGCCGCGCGGGTCGAGACCCCGTAGAGGTCGAGGGCGGCGATCCGAGAACCGGCGCCAGCGGTGCTCGCCACGGCTCCGAGAACGTCACGAGTGCCGATGGAGAGACCGAACGTCCATCCCGTGCGTCGCAGCGACCGGTCCGTCTCGATCCGCGCGAGCAGACCGATACTCACGCGACCAGGAATCGCGAGACGGGCGCCGGCGGCGTAGCCAAGCGACGAGTCCGGTGTGATGCGGCCTTCCGCGGACACGGCGATGAGGCTACCGCCACCCACGGTGACGGAGGGTACGAACGTGGCGCGCTGAAGAACGCCACGGACCACCGGCTGGTGGAGGTTCCTCGCGACGGCGCCAAACCTGACCGGACCCACCCGATACACCGCCCCGGCATCCCATCCGCTGCCCTTCGTGTCGCCGCGGTAGAGAGCGACCGCGACTCCCGCGGAGACGCTCGAGCTTCCCGCGGCCAACCCCGCGCGAAAGGTATGCCCGCGCTTGCCTGCGTCGAACAGGTCGCGCTGATAGCCGATCGACAGGCCCCCCGTTGCGAACCCGGTGGTGAGCTGGCGCAGCCGGCCGCGCGCGCCCGGGTCGTCAACGCCGGCGTCGAAATGCACCGACGCACTGCGCCGGGGGCCCACCCCCGCCGGGTTCACCCACAGCGCGCGGGCATCGTTCACGTCGGTTGGGTAGAGGTAGTTCGTGGTGCGATTCGGGGCGACTTGAGCGCCACCGCCGCGCGCGGCCAGCGTGAGCGGCGCGATCAGCGCCAGGCGGAAACACCAGCGCGGGGGGATTACGGGATGGTGACCACGCTCGAGCTCAGGACCTGACTGACGGGAATGGTCAGGCGCTGGACCGGAAGCGTGATGGTCAATGTGGTCGAATCCCGAGACTCCCCCCCGAGAAAGCGGCCGTCCTCGGCGATGAACGCCTGCCCCGTCGTGGTGCCGGCGCCGCTCAGCTCGAACGGCTGACCGCTATTCTGCCCCGAGCCCATGACGTTGTATGTGGCGGTCGTCTCGACGCGCATGCTTCTCGCGCCGGCATGCGGCTCCCACGCGGCAGCGGTCGAGTGGAGCACCCCCTGGCGGGTGATTTCCGATGCGCCGTTCCGCTGCGCGGCCGACATGGTGTCCGTCCATCCGGCCCCGAGCCGGACGCCCGACGCCGGAATGCGGGGGAGGAAGTCCCGGAAACTTCCGATCAGCTGGGCGACGCTCTGGCCCATTGAGCTGTCCATGGGTGCGAGGCCGCGGAACTCGCCCTCCGGGGTGAGCCGCCCGGCCAGGATGAGCGCGCGGACCCGGGTCATATTGTCGGCCACGACTGCGGGCGTTGCCGAGTCGGGTACGACGGAATCGACCGTGAAGCTGACCGGGTACCCGGCCGCATCCGCAGGGCCCGTGATCGTTATCCGGAGAAAGATCTGCGCACTGAGGTCCTGTATCTGCTGCTGCCCACCGTAGGTCTGCTCGATGTGGAGGTGGCGGTGCACGCGATAGCGCACGGTGCTGGGCCCGTATCGGACGACCTCGGGAAGCGCGGCGGGTCGGCGCTCCATGGGTGCGGTTGGTAGCGGGGCGGCGGGATTTGGTGCGCGCGCCCCCGCCGCGCAGGCCGTCAACCATCCGAGGCCCGCAACCCGCCAGACGTGATTCACGGAGTCTTCGTTCCGTGCGCCCGGTCAGCCTTGGTTCGGCCGAAGATCGCAATCATCTCCGGTCCGTCACTCGAGACGCGCAGCAGCTTCCAACCGTGTTTGCCCATGTCGGCGCGCCAGGTGATCAGCTTCGCCCATTCTTCGTTGGTAGTCCGGAACACGCGCAGGTCGGCGACCGCCTCCCATTGAGGCGGGTACGGTTGGGACGCGGGGGAAGAGGAGGGCGGTAAGGCCATAAGCCGAGTTCTGTTTACCCACCAACGGGTGGGCAGATGGTCATCTCTCTGGGGTGGTTGTCGCCAGCCACCTCGATGCGGCCTACCCGCAGCTCAAACGACCCGGGCCGAGTCTCGCTGCCTATTTGGCCTTGCTCCGACTGGGGGTTACCGTGCCACGCCTGTTGCCAGGCGCGCGGTGGGCTCTTACCCCACCATTTCACCCTTACCCGTGAAAAAAAGCCACGGGCGGTGTATTTTCTGTGGCCCTGTCCGTCGCCTTGCGGCGCCCAGGCGTTACCTGGCAGTCTGCCCTGTGGAGCTCGGACTTTCCTCGACGCACAAAGGTTCGTGCGCCGCGACCATCGACCCCTCCGCCCATCCCCGAGCCAAAGGTACGAACTCGGCGACCTCCGGGGCAAGGCTAACGCGTCAGCCGCCGCAACACCTGGGCCAGGCTGTCGCCCGCGGCCCCGGCGCCGGCGGATGTCCAGAAACCGTCATTTTCGCCAAACACCGCGTGCTTCAGAGCCGCGACGTTGCGGACGCGCCCCGTGAGGGGCGACAGCTCCACCGCGTGGACCGCGTTCACGCCTCGGGCGCGATACGCGGCGAGCAGGTCCCGGGTCATGGCTTCCGGGGTGAACAGCACGAGCGGGCGTTCAGGAAGGGAGAAGCCGCGCAGCAGCCCCAGTGAGAGCCAATCGCCGGGTGCTCGGCGAAACCGGAAGGCGAAGTACAATCCGGGACGCTCACGCAGCACACGATCGCGCAGCGCGCGAGCTCGCTCGGCGACGATGTCCTCGAGCGTCGTGTAGTAGCGGGCCAACAGGCCCGCTTCGCGCAGGGCACGGAGCCGGCCGGGCAGAGCGACCGAGTCGCGCACGGGTACGGGACCCAAGCGCGCCAGGACGCGTTGCCACGCCGCGTCGCAGAACTCCTGACCGATGACGTTCTCCCCAGCCCGCACGCCGGGCACCGAGTCGAGGTCCAGCGCCACCGCGGGGATGAGCTGCCGTGATGCCGCCGCGAGGCGTGCGAGCGTCACGAACGCCGGCACGATCCGGCCTTCCCAAACCGCGGAGTCGAGCATGCAGACTCGGGGTGAGCCGCGCGAGGAATCGGCCGTCCCGCGGGTCGAGCGCCGATAGGCGATCGTCGGGATCCAGGCGATGCTGGTGGGTTGCAGCGCGTTTACGGCGTCATGCCAGGCGCGCCGGACGGCGGCGCGGTCTTCCCAATAATGGTGCATCGAGTCCGCCACCGTTTCTGCGGACGCGTCGCCGGCGAGCAGATTGAACCCGGCTGCGTCGAGGGAGCTGACGAGCGAATCGAGGGCCGCCGGGGAGCGCGGCATCTCGCCCCCGCCCCTCGCGACGAGCAGCGGCGCCCACAGGGCTCGCACGCCCGCGTCGCGAATCCAATCGGGGATGCCTGTGGCTCGAGGCGGCCGGGCCGCCTGCACGAGCGGCAGGGCGACCGTCGCGGAGTCGCCGCTGGGCGGCTCGAGGGGGGACGGGTCCGTGAGGGCCAGCGGCCCGCGTCGCTCCGCGGGCGGGACATGGGCCCATTCGGCGGGCCGCCGGACCCAGCGCGCGAGGCCGGTGAGAAAGTCTCGCGTATCGGCCCGCGCGTCGAGCTCGAGCACTGGCGTCGCGGGCGGGCGGTCCTGGGGCCCAAGCGCCCCCAGCGCGTATCGGCTGATGACGACGACGAGGCCATCGCCGACGCGACTGGCCGCCGCCACGGGCGCCGCCAATGTCGCACTCTCAGGCTTCCTGCTGCGTTCGGGCAGTCGGTGGCTCGCGACCGCGAGGATCTCCGACGATCGTCTGACTTTCAGGAGATGGTTGCGTTCCAACGGGAATGGTCCGTAGATCGATCCCAGGGGGTGGTCGCCCAGACGCCACCCTTCGACCCAGAGCGGTGGCCGCGGTGATCGTCCGTGGCCGGTCGTGTCGTCGAGCACGCGGCCCCCGATCGTGATGCCGGTGCCTTCCGACGCGAGCCACTGGTTCACGGTCGCGCGGTCGAGCGATCCCTCGCCGTCGCCCGCGTAGCCCAGCACCACGACGCCACCCCGTTGCACCCATTCATCCAGCAGCAACATGTCCCCGCCGGTGAGCGCGTCTGAGGGTGCCTCGGGCTCGCGGCCCAGCAGGAACAGGAGGATCCTGTATCGGGCGAGGTCGGTGCGGGCGAGGTGAGGATAGAAGCGACGGTATTCGAGCGTGAATCCCGCGTCGCGCCAGGGTCGCGCCGTGCCGTCCACCAGGACCGGCTGGGAGAGCGTAAGGTCGAGGACCAGGGCGCGCCGAGCTTGGGGCTGGCATCCCGCGAGGAGAAGCAGGAGAGCGAGCCGAGCGGTGCCGCGTCCCATCTCTACTTGGGAGGCTCGACTCCGAGGCGTGCGAGCCCGCGCCGTGCAGCGGCCATATAGAGCTCCATTGTCGGATCGCCATTGGACCGGACCGCGAGCACGAACCGATAGGCCGCGATCGCCGACCCGCGATCGCCGGCGCGCTCGGCTGCCTCGCCGCGGACGAGCATCTGGTCGAGCACCTGGGGGTCGCGAGATGAGTGCCCCGGGTCGGCGGCCCACCTGGCTTCGCTGCGCATGAACAGATAGCCCCCGGCGGCCACGAGCCCGACGATCACTACGCCAAGCACCACGCCGATGCGCCGCGCACGGGAGCGATTGGGTGGGGGCGCGATGGGAGGGAACACGGCGCTATCCACGGGAGTGGCGGGTTTTTGTGACCCTGAGAGCGTGTGAACCAAGCCGAAGCGCCTTGAAAGACGGTTGAGCCCGGCACCCCTGGCGGCAGGCACGCTCGGCAGCACCACGTTGCTGATTGAACCTCGGTTGATCGCCCACGGCTATGGTCTCCCTCGCATGATCACCGTTTGCACCGTCCTGCCCGCTCTCGAGCGGCCGCGCGTCGACGCGGCGGGCGACGGCTATTTCACCACCCTGCACGTGGATTCGTTCCGCGACCTGCTCAGTACGGCCCGCCGCCGGCGTGTGGACGCGCTGGTCATCTCCGTGCACCGCTGCGGCGGGCCTGAGCTGCCGGTCGTCGCTCGCTTCGTGCGCGAGTTTCCCGCGATCCCGGCCGTGGCGCTTCTGTCGCGGCATGACAGTGAGGCGACCGACACGCTGCTCAAGCTCGGGGCGACCGGCGTCCGCGCCGCCGTCGATTGCACCGAGCCGAGCGGCTGGCGGCGCCTCCGGGACTTGGTGAGTCATCCCGCGTCCCCGGCGACTGCCCTGATCCTGGCACGCGTGCTCCCGGTGCTCGCCGACGCGCCCGACGAAGCGCGTCTCTTCTTTGAGGTGGTCACCCGCCTCGCCCCCGTGCTCACGACGGTCCGCGGCTTGGCACGCCACCTTCGCGTGGGGCCCAGCACGTTGATGTCGCGATTCTTGCGGGCCGGCTTGCCGTCGCCCAAGAGCTATCTCGCCGGAGCCCGCCTGCTGCACGCCGCATACCTGATGCAGAACCCGGGGATGTCCGTGGCCGATGTCGCCTACCGCCTGGACTACTCTTCGCCCCAGAGTTTCGGTCGACACCTCAAGGCCATGCTGGGTGTCACCGCCGGTGAATTCCGGCGTCGCTTTCCGTTCGACGTCGCGCTGGCGCGCTTCGTCGATCTGCTCGTCACCCCGTACCGGGAGACCCTGCGCGCGTTTCACCCCCTCAACGCGGGGAGCTGGGACCAAGGACCCAACGCCGCTCGCGTCTCCTGGGCGGGGTGATCGGCCGCTGGCACCGGCTGCTCCTTCGTCCGTTGCTCGCGCGACAGCACCGAAAATCGCGCGATGCTGGCGCGCAGCCGTTCGGCGAGCTCCGCGAGCTGTTGCGACGTCACGGTAAGATCGCTCATCGCGCTGATCTGTGCCTGTGTGGCGGCGGCAGCGCCGTTGGCGTTTCGCGATGACGACGCGGATGTCGCGGCCACCCCCTGTAACACTTCGGCCAGATCCGCGAGCCGCTGCGCCTGGCTGCGCGAGACCTCCGCCGTCGCGTTCACCAGGTCGCCGATCAGCTGCACCCCCTGGTGCAGCTCCTGTAGCGCTCCATCCGCCTCCGCGGCGACCGCGCCGATGTCCTGCACCTTGGCTTCGCCCGACTGCATGGCGCGCGCGGCCGCCTCGATGCCGGTGCGCAGCTCCGCTACGAGCTCGGCCACCTCACGGGCCGACTTCCCCGCTTCCGCGGCGAGCGTGCGGACTTCGTCCGCGACGACGGCAAACCCTTCGCCATGCTCTTCGGCCCGGGCGGCCTCGATCGCGGCGTTCAAGGCCAACAAGTGCGTCTGCCGCGCGATGCGCCCGATCGTTCTCGCGAAGACGCCAATCCGTTCAGACATGCCGGAGAGACTGGCGACCGTCGCGGCGGTCGCGCGCACCTCCTCGCCCACCGCGCGAAGAGTCTGGCTCGCACGAGCCACGCGCTCGCGCCCGCGCTCCGCCGCCGAGACGAGCCGGGCCGCGTCGACCTGCATCAGCTCCGCTCGCATGCGCAGCGTTTGCGCCTGCTCCGCCGCCTTCCCGCTCTCGCCGCGCGCGGCTTCGACGGCGCCTTGTTGGCCGCCCAGGTCGGTCGCCACCTGCTGCGCCGTGTGCGTGACCGCGTCCGACGTCGCGTGCAGCTCCTGGGCAGAGGCCGCGAGCTCCTCGGCGAACGCCGCCACTTCGTCGGCCTCGCGCTGCACGGTCGAGATGGTCGCGCCGATCTGCTCGAGCATGCGATTGAAGCTCTTTTCCAGAAACCCGAGCTCGTCCGATTGGGCGGCCGGGGCGCGAATCGCGAGCTCTCCGCGCTCGGCGATCCCCATGACGCTGCGGGCTTCGCGGATCCGCTCGATCAGCGTGGCGGGGATGCGTTTCAAGGCCATCGCGACCGTGATGAAGACGATCGTCTCGAGAAGAACGATGGTCGTCCGGGCCGGCTCGCCGCCGAAGAGCATATAGTGCAGCTGGCTCGCGCCGAGGTAGACGAGCGCCGAGATGAGCACCAGGAAGTCGCCGACCGCCTGACCCTGATCGAACGCATAGGGGAGCACGGCGATGAAGAATGCCGCCACGAAGCCGCCATGGCCGAACCAGAGCACCAGCAAGCCGACGAGGAGCGCATCGACCAGTGCGAGCACGTACATCAGCCACCAGCGATACCAGCTGCGCTCGTGCACCATCCCGGCGAGGAGGTTCACGATCGCGGCGCCTCCGGCGGTGAGCACCATCGCCGACGGCCGGGTCTTCACGGCCCCGCCGACCCAGCCCACGAGGCCAATCAGGAAGCCCACCGCGATCATGATCCAGCGGCGGCGGTGCGAGCGGGCCAGCCCCTCGAGGTCTTTGAGCCGCTGCTCGAGCCCGGTGGCGTCGTCCTTCCAGCCGCGCATGCGCGCAGCGAGCGATTTCCGTTTCGCGGCCGCCAGGGGCTGCGTCACTCGCCGATCAGCCCGCGCGCGGTGAGCAGGGTTTCGACCTCGTATCCGGCCCGCTCGAGGGTCGCCCGGCCCCCGTCCTCACGATCCACCACCGCCAGGACGCCCACCACGCTCGCCCCCTCGGCCTCGACGGCGCCGATGGCCTCCAAAGCGGATCGACCAGTCGTGATCACGTCCTCGACGATGACCACGCGCCCGCCGGGGGCAAAGCAGCCCTCGATCCGCTTGCCGGTGCCGTGTTCCTTCGCCTGCTTCCGAACCGTGAATGCGTCGAGAGACGTGCCACGGCGGCGGGCGGCCGCCGCGATCGCGTAGGCGACCGGGTCCGCGCCCAAGGTGAGACCGCCGACGAACTGGGGGCGCCAGCCGCGGGTCGTGATTCGCTCGAGCCCGAGCGTTCCCAAGAGCACCAGACCTTCCCCGGACATGGTGGTGGGGCGGGCGTCGATATAGAAGGAGGATCGCTTGCCGGAGGCGAGGACGAAGTCGCCGAGCTGGAGCGAGCGCTCACGCAGCAGCTGCTCAAGGCGCTGCATCGCGGTAGTGTCAGTCATTGTATCGGCGTAGTAGCACATGCTACTACTATCATTACTGCTTGCGGAACGCGGTGAATAGCCCGCGCTTCTGAGCCGGCGGAGCGACCACCGCTGCCGCGACTTCCGCTGCGAAGTCGGTGACGGTGGCGGGTCGCCGCGCTACGTCGCGCTCGAGGCCGTGCATCACCGCCGCTTCGAGCTCCCGGGGGAAGGTGAGATTGGGTAGCGCTCGGTTCAGCGGAGTCGGCGGCTCGCTCAGGAGCTGCTGGAACAGCTCGCGTGGCGTACCCCCGCTGTAGGGGTGGCGGCCCGTCAGCAAGTAGTAGGTGATCGTTGCCAAGCTATAGATGTCGGCACGACTGTCGACCAGCTCGCCGGAGAGGGCCTCGGGCGCGACGTAGTGCAGCGTGCCGACGAAGAAGCCCGTGCGCGTCAGCCGCTCCTCGGAGGGGAGCTCGGCGTCCCGCGCGATTCCGAAATCGAGCAGCTTCACGCGCCCGGTGGCTTCATCATACATGATGTTTTCTGGCTTCAAGTCCCGATGGATGATGCCCGCGCCATGCGCCGCGGCGAGCGCCACGGCGAGCTGGGAGGTGAGCGCGCTCGCGAGTTCTGGAGCGACGGGTCCCGACCGGAGCAGATCGGAGAGTGGTTTCCCGCTGGCCCACTCGAGGGCCAGATAGTGGAGCCCCTCGGCCTCGCCGTAATCGTATGTCCGCACGACGCCTGCGTGCTCGACGCGGGCGCCGTATCCCGCCTCACGCAGGAACCGTTTGACAGCCGTGGGGTCGCTCCGCAGCCGCGTCCGCAATACCTTGAACGCGCAGGGTCCGCGTTCGGGATGCCGCGCGCGGTACACTTCCGCCGTGCCGCCCTCGCCGACGCGCTCGAGGAGTTCATAACCGGCGATGGTACGACCGGCGAGGTTCTCGCTTGGCATGGGGTTGCGCGAAACTAACGCCCGGATTTGAGGTTGAGCAAGTGAGACGAAGCATAGCGGGCATGCTGCTCTTGTGGGGGGGCGTGCTCGGCGGGTGCGGGCCGTGGCAGCGGGCGGGAACGGCGCCGCGCCGCCCGCCGGCCGGCAGCACGATCCCTCAGCTGTTCGACTCGCGGGCGATCTACCGCAGCATGGGCTATGTCGTCGGCAACCCTCCCCTGACGTTCGTCGCGTCGATTCGGTTCCTCGCCACGGCGATGCCGGACTCCACGCTCGCCTTGATCGCGATGTCGCTTCCCAATCACGCGTTGAGCTTCCGCCACAGCGGCAACGAGTTCGTGGCGGAATATCACGTCGAGGTCTCGTTCCGAGGCGACAGCACCATCGTGCGCCAGGTAGCGCGCGACGAGGCCGTGCGGGTGCACAGCTTTCAGGAGACGCTCCGGGCCGACGAGAGCGTCATCTTTCAGCAATTGGTTCTCGTCCCGCCTGGCGTCTTCACGGTGCGGGTGGCGGTGCGCGACCGCGATGGCCCCGCCTACGCCGAGCAGGAGCGTCTCGACACGGTGCCGCGGTTCGCCGGCAGCGCGCTCAGCTCTCCGATCGCGATTTACGAGGGCGCGGGCCGCACCGGGCGTACAGGGTTGCCCGCGCTCGTCGCGAACCCCCGCGCCACGCTCCCCTATGGCGAGGATTCGCTGCGCTTCTACATCGAGGCCTACGGACTCTCCCGGGGCGCCCGACTCGCCGCGCGCGTGGTCGATGAAGACAGTCTGGAGCTGTGGCGGGACACGGTGCCGCTGGTGGGCGACACCGGTTTGGCAACGGCAGCCCTCGCGATCGGACCCGCCCGGCTCCCGATCGGGCGCGCCGAGCTGGTAGTGCAGGCGGTCGGCACACCGCTTTCGACGCGCGGGCCGCTGCTCGTGAGCCTCTCGGATCAGTGGGCGACCGCGAATTTCCGGGAAATGATGAGCCTGCTGCGATACTTCGACCGGCAGGATCTGCTGGAGAAGGTGCGGGCGGCTCCGCCCGAGGAGCGTGCCAAGCTGTGGCGGGAGTTCTATCGGCTGACCGATCCGGTCCCGCTGACGCCCGAGAACGAGGCGTTGGATGAGTATTTCGGGCGTCTCAGCGCCGCGAACGCGCAGTTCCAGGAGCCCGACACCCCAGGATGGCTGACGGATCGCGGGGAAGTGTTCATCACCCTGGGCGAGCCG
>JBGPIJ010000079.1:0-11191 GCA_041484865.1 Gemmatimonadota bacterium | reverse complement strand
TCCCGGATCTGCCGCGCTGTGCCCACCGGGAGCTGGGCGCTGATGATGAGAATTGTACCGGGATCGAGGTGTGGACCGCAGGCTTCAACCGCGGCCCAGATCGGCGACAGGTCGGACGAGTCGTCGTCGCGCACTGGCGTGTCGTAGGCGAGGAATACGAACGGGCATCCGGCGACCGCCGCCGCATCCTTCGAGACGGTGAGCGTCCCCCATCCCAGCCCCAGGGCGAGTGTTTCCGCCATCCCGGGTTCGTAGAGGGGCGGGCGACCTGCCTCGAGATCGCGGACGATCCGAGCGTCGAAGTCCACTGCATGCACCGAGAGCCCAAGCTGAGTCCAGGCCGCGGTGATCGAGCATCCCAGATGCCATAGGCCCACGACCGCGACCTGCGGCGTCACGACGTAGCGTCAACCGGTCGGGGCGTCGGGGCGCTGGCGGGATGGAGGATCATCGACTGCGTGCTTGCGACGTTGGCGACGACCTTGGCGCCCTCGCGCTCAAGATTGTAGTACAGCCGCGGCAACCCCCGCGACATCATGAAGTCCTCGAGCTTCCCCGACGTGCTGGGGCAGTACAGCATCAGGAATCCCCCGCCGCCCGCCCCGATGAGCTTGCCGCCGAGCACGCCGTAGTTGGCCCGCACCTCGTCGTAGAGCTGATCGATCGACGTGACGCTGATTCGCTCCGACATGCGCTTCTTGTTCATCCAGTGCTCGTGCAACAGGAGCCCCCAGCGATCGAAATCTTCCGACTGAATCGCGTCGAGGATCCGGTAGCCCAAATCCTTGATCGCGTTCAAGGAATCTTCGACAGCGGTCCGGTGGGGCGACGCCTGCCGCATGGCCATGTTCTGGTCGGCCAGCACGTCCACCGTGTTGTGCACGAGGCCGGTATAGTAGATGTGCGTATGGGCGATCAGGCTCGGGAGCGCGCCGCCACGCAGCAGCACCGGCCGCACGTCCACACTGCCGTCGCGCGCAATGTCCAGAACCGTCATTCCCCCGAACGCGGCCATGTACTGGTCCTGTTTCCCGATCCCCTTCTTGAGCAGCGTCAACTCGATGTGGCACGCCTCCTCGGCCAACGCCTCGAGCGAGATATAGTCGCGCCGGTACTGGTGCAGCGCGGCAAGCAGCCCGACGAGATAGGCGCTCGAGGACCCCACGCCCGTGCCCGCGGGGATGTCGGCCATCGAGGAGATCTCCATCCGGTCTTCGATGCCGTTGAGCCGGAGCGCCTCGCGCGCCAGCTCGTGCTGCAACTCGTCAACGTGATTGGCGACTTCGCTCTGGGTGTAGTGCAGGCGAATTTTGCGATCGACCCCCGGGGGATTCGTCATCACGTACATGTACTTGTCGATGCCCATGGCGAAGATGAACCCGCCATGCTTCTCGTAATACGAGGGCAGGTCCGTTCCGCCCCCGCCGAGCGTCACGCGAAATGGCGTGCGGGTGACGATCATGTCAGGCGTACCTGGCCGGAGCTGATCAGCGCCATGCCGCGTTCGTAGCATGCGGGTGTGTCCATCGCGAGGCAGTACCCCTCGATGCGATAGCCGAAGATTCGGCATCCCCGCTCGATGAGCAGCGGGAAAACGTCCCGGCCCCAATCGAGGAATTCGCCCTCCGGGAACTCCTCGAACACCGGCCGCTCGACCGCGTAGACCCCCGCATTGATGAACGACGGGAAAGGCGAAGGCGGTGTCGGGAAAGGCGAAGGCGGTGTCAGGAAAGGCGAAGGCGGTGTCAGGGGCTCAGCGCCCTCCCTGAACGCGGTGACTCTGTCATTGGCATCCAGCATCACCCGCCCACCCGCTATCCCCGTATTCGGCGCCGTGTCGTCGAACAGCGCGATGGAAACGTCCGCGCCGCGCGCGCGGTGCGCGGCGCTGAACGCGGCGAGGTCCAGCTCGAGCAGGTTGTCGCCGTAGACGACGAGGAACGTGTCGCCCAGCGAGGACAGCACCTTCCGGACGCCCCCGGCGGTTCCGAGGATGGTCGGTTCCTCCGAATAGCGGACCTCGACGCCCCACGTGCTGCCGTCGCCCAGCGCGGCGCGGATCAGATCGCCGCGATAGTGCAGATTCACCCAGATGTGCCGCACCCCGGCCCCCGCGAGCCAGCGGATATTCCGCACCAGGATCGGCTCCCCCTGCACCGGGAGGAGCGGTTTCGGCAGTCCGCCGCCTACGCGTGCGATCCGTGTGCTCTTGCCGGCCGCGAGGACGACAGCGTCAGCGAGCATGGCTCGGAGCCTCGTGCGTGGCGCGTGGTGCGTGGTGCGTGGTGCCCGCGACGTGCTCGCGGATATAAGCGATCGAGCGCTTTAGACCGGTCGTGAGGTCGATCGTCGGCTCCCAGCCCAGCGAGCGCGCGGCTCGGATGTCGGCGAGCGTTTGCTCCGCCTCTCCCGGCAGGTCGGGCTCGTGCCGCGGCTCGATCCCGCTCCCGAGGAGCGTGGCGATACGGTCGAAAATCTCGCGCACCGAGTAGCTCTCCCCTGAGCCGAGGTTGTACGTCCGGCCGTCGGTGCGGGGATCGGAGGCGCAGCGCAGATGAAAATCGTTGACGTCGTCCACGTAGACGAAATCGCGCCGTTTCTGCCCGGAGCCGTAGATCACCGGCTGCTCTCCCTTGAGCAGCTTGATGATGAACGCGCTCATGACCGGCGGAATGGTGCGGCGGTAGTCCTGCCGGGGGCCATAGACGCAAAAATAGCGGAGTGCGGTGATCGTGAGGCTCGAATGTCGCGCGTAGCCTTGCGCCACGGCGCGACCGGCCGCCTTGCTCTCGGCGTAGAAGCTCACGGGGCTCGTCTCCCCCTCCGGCGTGGGGAACACCGTGATCCCCTCGTACAGGGCGGACGATTCGGCGTAGACGATCTTGCGCACGCTCGCGCGGCGCGACGCTTCGAACACATGCGCCGTGCCGTGCACGTTGATGTCGAAGGTTTCGACGGGATCCTGCTGACAGTCGGCGATGCAGTTCTTCGCCGCCAGGTGGAAGACGACATCGATGTCGTCGTACAGGGAATAGAGGGAAGGGTCCCGAATGTCGCCCCGGTGGAACTCGACCCGGTCCGGCACCTGCTCGATGACCCCGTACGACAGGTTGTCCACCCCTACCACCCGATGTCCCTCGTCGAGCAGGCGCAGCGCCAGGTTACTGCCGATGAACCCCGCTACGCCCGTGACGAGAAACGACTGCCGCCCGGCCCTCTTCGCTCCCCCCGCCCCTCCAGGGCTCATCCGATCGCGTAGCCGGCGGCGCAAGCATCCGTGTAGAACATGTTCACGGTTTCGCGAGACAGCTCATCGAGATCCATCGCGCGCATGCGCAGCTTGTCCAGCACCGGCTTCGTCGCGGTGATGATATGACAGCCGCATTCGTCGGCCTGGTACACGTTGAGGACTTCGCGCGGGCTGGCCCACAGGAGCTGGGCGTGGGGATTGCGGCGCACGATCTCGGCCGCGCGCTTCATCGTCGGCACCGGGTCGCGCCCCGTGTCCGCAATGCGGCCCGCAAACACGGACACGATCGCGGGAACGGTGGGCGACAGCACGGCAACCACGCTCTCGACGTGACGTAACGTCATCAACGCCGTCACGTTGACCTTCACCCGGGCGGCGACCAGCCGTTGCACCAGGGGAATGGCCGACTCACCCTGCGTGTTCGTGATCGGGATCTTGACGAAGACGTTCGGGCCCCAGCTCGAGATGATCAGCGCCTGTCGCTCCATCTCCGGGAAGTCGTCCGCGAACACTTCGAACGAGATGGGCAGATCGCGGATCACCGCCAATACCGACTTGGCGAACGACTCGTAGTCCGAGATGCCGGCCTTCCGCATCAGCGTCGGATTGGTCGTGAAGCCATGGACCATTCCACCGTTATACGCCTCGACCATCTCCTTCAGGTCGGCGCCGTCCGCATAGACCGCGATCTTCAGGCCGTGGTAGGCGGCGGGCGCTTTCCCCGGACGCTCACGTGTCAGTTCCCCGACGGCAATCGGTTGCATATCCGAGATCGACGACTGCGCCTGAGAGTCGCTAGGCGGGCATTGCACGAGTGGCAAGCCTCCGGGGTGATAGGTTGCGGCATCAGGGCGAGATAAAGACACTCCAGACGCCCTCGTCCCTCAGGACAAGAAGGGCTGGGGCGTTCTTTCGCCCCCACCGCCACAACCGGGGCGCGCGGAACGGCGGTGCGATACTCCGCCGCAATATAAGTAGAAGGAATTCTAAGGCCAGCCCATGTCGACAGTTGCACCACGAGGCATCGCGTCGCTCGTGCGGTGATTTGCCTCACCCGTGGCCCCCTCTCCACTCGGAGAGACAAAACCTTGACCGTCTGGGAGTTACCCGGCATTTTCTTCGTTCTGTTCTCACGATCGTTCGCTCCCGCCTCTCGCCTCCCGCTGCTCGTCGCCGGGCTACTCGGCGTCGCACCCGCACTGATCGCGCAGAACGCGCTGCCCCCGCCCTCGCAGTCCCAGAGCGCGCTGCAGCAGGCGATCCAACAGAATCCCGGCCTCGCCGACGTGCTGCGCCAGCGGCTCTCCCAATCGGGAATGACCCCGGATCAGATCCGCGCGCGCCTACAGGCGTCGGGATATCCTCCGAGCCTGCTGGACGCATACCTCGGCGGCGCGCCGGCGCCCGGCCAGCAAACTGCCGCTCCGGGAGGCCAGGAGCTCGCGGCGATCCAGGCGCTCGGCCTCCCGCCCATTCGGGTGCAGGTCGAGTCGTTGCCGGTCGATACCGGGCTCGTCGCGGCGACGAGCCACGCGGGGGTCACCCGCCACAGCCCGGTGTTCGGCGTCGATGTGTTCCGGCGGACGACGACGCAGTTCCTGCCGCTGCTCGCCGGGCCGGTGCCGCCGGACTATCGGCTGGGGCCCGGGGACAACCTCGTCCTCATTATCACCGGAGAAATCGAGTTCGCGTACGCGCTGCCCGTGACGCGGGAGGGATTCATTCTGATCCCGCAGTTGGGCCAGGTGTACGTGACCAATTTGACGCTCGATCAGCTGCGCGACCTGCTGTACGTCCGGCTCGGCCGGGTCTATTCGGGAGTGAAGCGGGGGCCCGACGCGACGACGCGGTTCGACATCTCCGTCGCCAACGTGCGCGCCAACCAGGTCTACGTCGTGGGCGAGGTCGAGCAGCCGGGCGCCTACCAGATCAGCTCGCTCGGTACCCTGCTCACGGCGCTGTACGCCGCCGGGGGCGTCACGGAGCGCGCGGACATGCGCGGCGTGGAGGTGCGGAGGAGAAAGCAGCTCGTCGCCACCTTCGATCTGTATGACTATCTGTTGCGCGGGAACACGGACAACGACGTGCGCCTCGAAACGGGCGACGTCGTGTTCGTGCCGCTGCACGGCGTGCGCGCGCAGGTCACGGGAGCGGTGACGCGGCCCGCGATCTACGAGTTGAAGCGGGGTGAGACGCTCGTGGACCTGTTGCGCGCGTCCGGGGGCTTCCGGGCCGACGCCGCGCTCCGGCGGCTCGCCATCTACCGGATTCTTCCCATGGCCGATCGCGGGCCGGGCCCGTTCCCGCGGGCGGTCGTGGACCTGCCGCTTGCCAAGCCGGGCTCGACGCCGGGCGGTCCATCGGCGCCGGGGGCCGGCGAGATCAACGGGGTGATCGTGCCGGCGGTGCCGGTCGAGGACGGCGATTCCATCGTGGTGGATGCGGTACCAGCGCTCGAGTCGACACTGTACGTGGCGATTGCCGGGATGATCGAGAAACCGGGGCCGTATCCCTTCCGCGAAGGGATGACGCTGCGCGATCTCGTCCTGCTCGGCCGCGGTCCGCAGGTGGGGGCCTCCTTGAAGGAGGCCGAGATCGCGCGGTTGCCCGAGGATCGCTCCAAGGGCCAGCTCGCGCACACAATCCGGGTGCCGCTCGACTCCACCTATCTGTTCGAGCGGGACTCGGCGGGGCGTTACGTGGGCGCGCGGGGGCTCGCGTTCGCGGCGAGCGGCGCGCCTGAAGTGCCGCTCGAGCCGTTCGACAACGTGCTGATTCTGCGCCAACCCCAGTTCGAGCTGCAGCGCACGATCGAGATCACGGGGGAGGTGCTGTACCCGGGGACGTACTCGCTCACGTCGAAGGACGAGCGGCTCGCGGACTTGATCAATCGCGCCGGCGGGCTCACGACACAGGCGTACCCTGAGGGGGTGCGCTTCGTCCGTCAGGTGAACAGCGTGGGACGGATCGACGTGGATCTGACCCACGCCTTACACGACCCCACGTCGCCGAGCAACATCGCGCTGCGTCCGGGCGATTCGGTGCACGTCCCCGAATATCAGCCGAGCGTGAAGGTCGGGGGCGCGGTGAACTCACCGGGCAGCGTGTTGTGGAAGCAGGGACACGACCTGGGCTATTACGTCGGCGCCGCCGGCGGATTCAGCTACAAGGCCGATAAGGCCAGAGTGAGCGTGCGCTACGCGAACGGCGCGGTGCGCACCCGGCACAAGACGCTTGTTTTCTCGACTTCCCCCGAACCGGGACCGGGCTCGGAAGTGTTCGTTCCGGCGAAAGACACGACGCGCGGGACGAATTTCGTGGTGTTGTTCGGCGCGATCGCGCAGGTGCTGGCAAGCGTGCTGACGATCGCGCTCGTGGCCACGAAGTTGTGAGTGCGAGAAAAGGGATCATCCTGGCCGGGGGTGCGGGAACGCGGCTGCATCCGCTGACGCTGGGCGCAAGCAAGCAGCTGATGCCGGTGTACGACAAGCCGATGGTGTTCTACCCGCTGTGCACGCTGATGCAGGCCGGTATTCGCGACATTCTCCTCATCTCGACGCCGCATGATCTTCCCCGGTTCCAGCAGCTGTTGGGGGACGGGGCGCAGCTCGGACTCGCTATCCAGTACGCCGCCCAACCCGAACCCAAGGGATTGGCTCAGGCGCTCATCATCGGCCGCGACTTCGTCGGGTCCGGCGCCTCGGCGCTGATTCTGGGCGACAACCTCTTCTACGGCGAAGGACTCGGGGCGCTGCTGCGCGATGCCGCCGCCACCGAGACCGGCGCGACGGTGTTCGCCTACCGGGTCGCCGATCCCGCGCGCTACGGTGTGGTGAGCTTCGATGCCGACGGCAGGGCCAAGACCATCGAAGAGAAGCCGCGGGAGCCGAAGTCGAACTACGCGGTGACCGGTCTCTACTTCTATGATCCCGACGTGGTGCGGATCGCCGCCTCGCTCCGGCCCTCGCCTCGAGGAGAGTTGGAGATCACCGATGTGAACGCGCGGTATCTCGCGGCCAAGACGCTGCGCGTGCAGGTGCTGGGGCGCGGCAACGCCTGGCTCGACACGGGGACGCCCGACGCGCTGTTGCAGGCGTCGAACTACGTCGCCGCCGTGGAGCAACGCCAGGGCCTGAAGATTGGGGCGCCGGAGGAAGTGGCCTACCGCATGGGATTCATCGGAACGTCCGGGCTCGAACGACTCGCTGCGGGTTACGGCGGCAATGCGTACGGTCAGTACCTGCTCGCCATGCTTCGCGAAGCGCACCCCGGCCCTACCCCGCCGTGAAGGTCGAGCAGACCGATCTCCCGGGAGTGCTGCTCATCGAGCCGCGAGTGTTTCGCGACGCGCGAGGATTTCTGCTCGAGAGTTATCACACGCGTCGCTACGCCGCGGCCGGGATCACACCATCCTTCGTGCAGGACAACCACTCCTGTTCCGTCGCGGGCACCGTGCGCGGATTGCACTACCAGCTCCACCATCCGCAGGCCAAGCTGGTGCGAGTGCTCCGGGGAGCCGTGTGGGATGTCGCGGTGGACATCCGCCGCGGCTCACCGACGTTCGGCCGCTGGGCCGCGGTCGAGCTGTCGGCGGACAACGCGCGCCAGATCTTCATTCCCGCCGGGTTCGCGCATGGATTCTGCGTGCCCGGCGGAGACGCCGAGGTCGAATACAAGACGAGCGACTACTACGCCCCGGGGGATCAGCGTGGGGTGCTCTGGAACGATGCGACGCTCGCGATCCCCTGGCCCGTCACGAATCCGCTCCTTTCCGAACAGGACCGCGCGCTCCGTCCGCTCCAGAGCGACCGGGACGACCTACCGCTCTACGCCGAGCCGGGGCGATGACGCAGTTCCGGCCGTCCTGCGTCCTCGTGACGGGAGGCGCCGGGTTCATCGGGTCGAACTTCATCCGCTGGGTGTTGTCTCGCGATCCAGGCGTCGTGGTCGTGAACTTCGACGCGCTGACCTATGCCGGCAATCTCGAGAGTCTCGCCGACGTCAAAGAGGGCCACGGTGCCGGTGGAGACGGACGCTACTTCTTCCTGCACGGGGACATCCGGGACTTCGACGCGTTCAAGCGGGCCCTGACGGGCGGCGGCGCCGAGGCGAAAGCCGATGGCGGGCGCGCCACTCCGCCGATTGACGCCGTCGTGCACTTCGCCGCCGAGTCGCACGTCGACCGCTCGATCCTGGGACCGGCTGCTTTCGCCGACACGAACGTGAAGGGTACCCTGACCGTCCTGGAAGCCTGTCGCGCGGCCTGGGGCACGAAGCTCGAGTCGTGCAGGTTTCTTCAGGTCGGGACGGACGAGGTGTACGGGAGCCTCGCTCCCGACGACCCGCCGTTCACCGAAACGACCCCCCTGGCGCCAAACAGTCCCTATTCCGCGACCAAAGCGGCCGCCGATTTACTGGTGCGTTCCTGGGTCCACACCTTCGGGTTCCCCGCCGTCACCGCGCGCTGCTCGAACAACTACGGTCCCTATCAGTTTCCGGAGAAGCTGATACCGCTGATGATCACGCGGGCGCTCGCCGATCAGCCGCTCCCGCTGTACGGGGACGGGGAGAACGTGCGCGACTGGCTGCACGTGACCGATCACGCCGCCGCGTTGTGGGAGATCCTGTGTCGTGGCCGCAGCGGGGAGATCTACAACATCGGGGGGCGCGCCGATCGCAAGAATATTGAGGTGGTCAAGCTCGTGCTCGAGAAGCTCAATAAACCCGAGAGTCTGATCCGTCCCGTCACCGACCGGCCGGGGCACGACCGGAGATACGCCATCGACTCGACCAAGCTCGAGCGCGAGCTGGGGTGGAAACCCGCCTGGCGGTTCGAAGACGGGATCTCGGCCACCGTCGACTGGTATGTCACGCATCCGGCCTGGTGGACGCGGATCTTGAACGAAGCCTACCGGGCGGCGAGCGCACTCTACCTGTAGAGCGTCAATTAGAGCGTCAATGCACGTCCTCTTACTCGGTGCCGGCGGCATGCTCGGCCGTGCGCTCGCCGCTACTCTTCCCGCCGGCGTGCGTCTCGAAGTTCGAGAAAAGGGCTCGCTCGACATCACAGACTCTCAATCGGTGCGTGTGACGCTCGGCGCGCTGCGTCCCGACTGCATCATCAATGCCGCGGGATACACCGCCGTCGATGAGGCCGAGCGCCGCAGCGATCTCGCCTTCGCGATCAACGGGACGGCCGTCGGACAGCTCGGAGACATGGCGCGCGAACTTGGCGCGTCTGTCGTTCATTTCAGCACCGACTACGTCTTTGACGGTTTGGGAGGTGCACCGTACCCGGAGGACGCACCGTGCAATCCGCTCAGCGTGTATGGCGCCTCGAAGCTGGCGGGGGAGCGGGCTTTGCTCGCATCGCAATGCCGCAGTCTGGTCATTCGGACCCAGTGGCTGTTCGGGCCGGGCGGCCGCTCGTTTCCGGCGACCATGCTGAGTCGAGCGCGTGCGGGGACACCGACCCGAGTGGTCGATGATCAGCGTGGGCGCCCGACCAACTCCTGGGATCTTGCCCGGGCGACGTGGCAGCTCGTGGGTCTGAGTGTTACGGGACTCGTACACGTCACGAACGATGGCGAAGCAACGTGGTTTGACGTGGCGCGCGAGATCTTCGGAAGACTCGATCGGCTTGCGTTGCTCTCGCGCTGCGGGTCGAACGACTACCCGACCCCCGCCCGTCGCCCAGCGGATTCGCGACTCAGCACCCAGCGTTTCGAAGCGTTGACGGGGCAGCGATTGCCGCCCTGGCCGCTGGCGCTGGAGCGGTTCATCGCGGAGCAGCCCTAGCGGCATCCCCCACGCACTACGCCCCACGCGCCACGCCCCACACACCACGCACTACGCACTACGCACCACGCCCTACGCCCCACGCCCCCACGCCCCACGCACCTGCCCTTACTGCAACACAACCAGCATTGGAGTGGTACGTGCCGTCGTGGTCCCGTCCCCAAGCTCCCCACTGGCATTCAAGCCCCAGCAGTACGTCACGCCGGCGGCGGTGACGCCACAGGTGTGAGCGCTTCCCGCGCTAACTGATGTAAAGGTGCTGCCCAAGGTCTGCGACGGGAGGGCGTTGTCGTTCACCGTCCCATCGCCGATCGCGCCGTAAGCGTTCCAACCCCAGCAGAAAGTTGTACCGGCGTCGGCTTTCGCGATCCCGCAGGTGTGAAAGCCCCCGGCAGTAATCGTCGCGAACGGGAAACCGCTTGACACAACAGTCGGGGTCCGGGCGGCTGTCTGCGTCCCGTCACCGACCTCGCCCTCGGCGTTCCAGCCCCAGCAATAGGCGGGGCCGCTCGCGGTCAACGCGCAGGTGTGATGGGTTCCTGTGCTTATGGAGACGAAGGTATGCCCGCCCGCGACCGCTATTGGAGTCGTCCACTCCGTGTAGATACTGCCGCCGTCACCGAGCTCCCCGTTGCCATCGTAGCCCCAGCAGAAGGCAGCGCCTGCCGTGTTCAAGGCGCACGTATGCGAATCTCCGGCGCTAATCGACGCAAAGCCGGTACCCCCCGACACCGCTACCGGGCTGCTCTCGCTGGTGGTTGTTCCGTCGCCGAGTTCGGCGTTCTCGTTGTAACCCCAGCAGTAAACAACGCCGGCGGTTGTGACACCGCAGCTGTGGCGTGCCCCCGCGCTCACTGCGGCGAAGGTTAGCCCACCCGCGACTGCCACCCCGTGGCTCGAGCTGTCCTCTGCACCGCCGTCGCCGAGCTGGCCGTAGCTGTTGTCCCCCCAGCAGTACGCGGCGCCCGTGGTCTTGAGGGCGCAGGTGTGCGAGCCTCCAGCGCTTACCGACGCATACCCAGTTCCGCCCACAACCTTGACGGGCCTACTGCGCGCAAGCAGGGTCCCGTCGCCGAGCTGGCCGCTCGTGTTGAAGCCCCAGCAGTACAGTACGCCCGCCTTCGTTACGCCGCAGGAGTGACC
>JBGPIJ010000078.1:0-11238 GCA_041484865.1 Gemmatimonadota bacterium | reverse complement strand
GGCGTCTGGCTCGCGGCGGGACGAGCGGCGAGGCACAGGATGGCGGCGCCGAGCCCGACGAGCTTATTGAACCGCGAACGCTGCACGCGACGCTTCCAACGAGCCGTGCCCGGGGCCGCCCCAGCGAGCATGAGCGGCCCAGCCGGTCACGGCGCCCATCACCAGGCTCGCGCCAAGCCACGCGGCCACCGCCCCGGCGCGAATCCGCGGGCGCGGGACGGCGCGGGCATCCGGCGCGCCCGCCGACCGGGCGAGGGCGACGCGGAGCTCGAGCTGACTCACCCGCGCGCCCGCGCACGTGCCGCAGGTCACGAGATGGCGAGCGAGCGCGGCGGATTCGGCGAGGGTCAGCTCGCCGTCGAGCTCGGCATCGATCTGCCGGACCCAGGCATCGTGGCTCGTCATGCTATGGCAGCTCCTCTCTGATCTGATAGCGCAGCGCGCGCCGCTGCATCCAGCGCACCGCCAACGCGTCCACGAAGGACCGCACGACCCGGTTCCACATCCCGTAGTTCGTCCGGCCGAAGCGCCGCATCCGGTGCTGCACGGGGACCTCGGCGACGCTGCCGCCCTGCAGCTTGATGAGGGTCGGCAGGAACCGGTGCATACCCTGGTACAACGTGAGCGATCGGACGGCGTCGGCGCGGAACGCCTTGAGCGAGCATCCGGTGTCCCGGATCGATTCACCGTTCAGCCGGTTCCGCACCGCGTTCGCGATCCGGCTCTGCAGGCGCTTCCACCGCGTGTCCCGGCGGTTCACCCGATACCCGACGACGGCCGTGGCGCCCGTGGCTTCGAGCTGGGCGAGGAGCGAGGAAATGTCCGCCGGGTCGTTCTGGAGATCCGCGTCGATGGTCACGATGACCCGTCCCCGCGCCACGCGGAATCCCGCCGCGAACGCGGCCGTTTGCCCCGAGTGCGCCGCGAACGACAGCACGTGCAGCTCGGCGTGCTCCCGCTTCAACGCCTTCAGCACGTCGAGCGACCCGTCGGTCGACCCGTCGTCTACCGCGACGATTTCGTAGTGTCGTCCGGCGAGCGCGCTCGCGATTTCGGCGACGAGCAGCGGCAGGCTGTCCCGTTCGTTGTGGACCGGTACGACCAGCGACAGCTCAGGGGCGCCGGACAAACCTCAGCTCCGGCGCGTCGGGATACTGCGTGCACAATCCCGCGATGAGCGCATCCGCCTTGCTCGAGTCGCGCTGACGCGTGCGGTAGATTTCGGCGAGCCGGATGCCGGCAAGGATCTGCCGCCGCGCGGGCCGCTGCTGCTCGAGGTGCCGCTCCAGCATGAGGGTCTCCTCTTCGATCGTGACGGTCGCGGCTGAATCGACTCCCACTGATCCGCCGGCGAGGAGATTGCCAAGGATCGTCGCAACCGGGGAGACCACAGTGTCGAGCAGTCCACGCAGGGCGGTCCAGAGTGTCCACACCGCGCCGGCGAGCCCGAGGGCGCGCCAGTCCCGCGTGCCCGCGAAGACCGCGAGACCGCCGACACCGACCCAGAGGAAGATCCGCGCCAGCGCGGCGCGGGCGGTGTCGAGGGGATCGGCGAAGGAATCGTCAGGATCCGGTGCCACGAATCGGAACTCTACGAGCCGGCGACGCGCCGGGCAAGTTGACAGCGCCCCTGTGGTTCGGTAAACGTAGCCCCATGCGCACATGGCTCAGCACACTCCTCCTCTGCGCCGCCGGGCCATCGGCTCTCGCGGGTCAACGCGTGTGGCACGGCTCGTTCTATCCCTACGCCTACTACAGCACCATCGACGGGCTGTGGGGAGCGGCGCACTATGGCATGTCGAGCCCGATCGGCTTCGTCGAGCGCCCTGAGGAAGACGCCGCCGCCTTCACCGTGGACGCAGGCGCGAGCACGGAGGGCAGCTACCGCGTGGTGGTCGATGCTCAGGCACCCGCCTACCGGGATGGATGGCGACTGGGCGCGACGCTCACCGCGGCGCGCGACAACCGCCTCGGATTCTACGGATTCGGGAACGACACCCCATCCACCCAGGACAGCGTGACGGCAACGGCGCCGTACTTCTATCGCGTCAGCCGTACCCGGGCGCAGGCCCGGGCCGTGATTCAGCGCCGCCTCGTCGGCCCGCTCCGCCTGCTCGTCGGGGGCGCGATCGAGCGAACCGATTTCCGCGCGCTTCCGGGGTCCAGCATATTTCGCCGCAGCGTCGCGCAGGGTGTCGTGGACCCGACGACGATTCCCTTCGTCGACCGGACGGTTGGCGTCGGCGTGGTGCTCGACACACGAGACAACGAGCTCTACCCGCACTCGGGTACCGTGCTCGAGGGCTTATTCACGAATGGACGCGGCTATACGCGTACCACGGCGGCGGCGCGAGTGTACGTCCCCGTCACCCCGCGGTTCGTGCTCGCGGGGCGGGTCGCGGGCGAAAAGATGGGCGGGAGCCCCCCGCTCGCAGCGCAGCTCACGATGGAATCGAGCGAGGGCGCGTTCGTCGCCGTGGGCGGCTATCAATCGCTGCGCGGGTTCTCCGACGCGCGGTTCGTGGGCACCGGGAAGCTGCTCGGCGGGGTGGAGGCGCGCTACGCGGTCGTGCGGGCGCCGACGGTGCTCGAGGTTATGCTGGGCGGGTTCTACGACGCCGGGCGGGTGTTCGGACCCGGGGAGCGATTCCAGCTCACCACCGCGGGCCTGCACGCGAGCTGGGGCGGCGAGGTCGCCGTCCGGTTCCTGCGGAATTCTCTGCTGGTACTCGGGGTCGGCGCGGGCAGCGAAGGAGCGCAGCTCCTGTTCGCCACCCGCTGGAGCTATTAAAGCTCGTGCAGCTCGATCCGCCGCTTGGCGAGCTCGCGGACGTATTCCCCGAACGGCACCGCGGTATCGGGGGTGTGCACGCCGGTCGCTGAAATTCTGCCGTCCGTTTGCATCAGGCCGGTGATCGCCAAGGAATACCCGGTGGTGCGCCGCATCGCGCTCACGCCGCGTGCTTCGTCGTGGTAGTCCAGCAGCTGCCACCCAACGTGCTGTCCCCCGCGCCCCCGCACTTCGACCCGTAGCGCCACGAGATCCCGCGCTTCGGGCTTGGTCAGTTTCGGAGAGACGGTCGCGATGAAGACGTCGCGCGGCACGATCTCCTTGCCTTTCACCTTGATCGGCTTCAGATCGAGCAGGCCCAAGTCGCGGATGGCCTTCATGATCGCCGCGTGCCCAGGGTAGCGCAGCGTCTTGTACTCCATGGTGCCGACCTTGCCCTCGTACGTCCACGGCAGCGTCGAGATTCCGCCCGCGGTATGGAACGCTTCGAGCGTGCCGACGGGCGGCGGGAAGCTCACGGACTCTACCTCTCCCAGCGCGGCGACGCGCGTCGGCCGCCCGTCGCGCAGCACCCAGGAGGGAGTCGTGTAGTAGTCGAGCGCTCCTTCGAGCGAGTAGACGATCTGGTAGTTGAGCGGCGGTTCGGGGTGCTGGGGCAGACCGCCGACGAAGATCTTCACGCTCAGGGCATCGCCCACGCGCCGGATCCCCTCGGCCGCGAGAATGTTGACCATCCCCGGCGCGAGACCGCAGTCCGGCACGACGGACACACCTTTGGCGCGCGCGTCGGCGTCGAGTTTCTGCTGCTGGAAGACGATGTCGGTGTTGCCGCCCAGATCCGCGCTCGGGATGCCGAGATCGAGCGCCGCGCGCGTGACCTCCAGGTTGTGATAGTAGGGCAGCGCGCACAGCGCGGCGTCGTGGCCGCGCATCACCTGGCGCAGCGCGGCCCCGTCCTGCACGTCGACCGTGATGAGCTCGAGGCGCGGTCCCGCGAGCGGCTTGAGCAGCGGGGGGATGCGGTCGAGCTTCACGTCCGCGACGGTGACCCGCTCGACCACGTCCTGCTGGAGCAGGTCGTACGCGCACGCCGATCCCTGCAGCCCGCCCCCCAGGACGAGCATCCGCGCGCCGCCGCGCCGACCCTCAGCCGAGCGAGCCGTCGTCGTCACGAAGGGGACCGTCGCAGCTCAAACAGCTCGATCTCCGGCGGCACG
Organism: Gemmatimonadota bacterium; assembly: GCA_041484865.1. GTDB lineage: Bacteria > Gemmatimonadota > Gemmatimonadetes > Gemmatimonadales > GWC2-71-9 > AG25. The sequence continues at coordinate 7,230 of JBGPIJ010000078.1, read as the reverse complement.
AAGATGCGAATGGGGACGCCGACCACGCCGATGCCCCGGCTCACGTACAACTGGCTCTCCCCCCGTTGAAAGTGGCCCATGACGTACTTGGTGATCAGCCGTCCGGCGGACCATCCGAGAAACGGCATATAAACCTGCCCGCCGTGGATGTGGCCGGCCAGGGTGAGCGGGATGCCGCGGGGGGCCGCTGCGTCCCAGGCCCCCGGGCGGTGCGCCAGCAGCACCTTGAACGCCTCCGGCGGCGTCCGGCGCAGCGCCGCCTCCACGTACTCGACCTGCGGATCGTCGTTCTTCCAGTTGTCGGGGTCGTCGATGCCGACCAGGGCGAGCGTCGCCCCCTGCCGCTCGATGATGTGACATCCGTTCTTGACGAAGATCTGCCCCGCATCCAGGACGCCGCGGGCGACCTTCGTGGCGCCGGTGTAGTGGTCGTGGTTTCCCAATACGGTGACGCATCCGAGCGGCGCCTCGAGCTCCCGAAACGCGCGCACGTAGGACGCGATGTAGCTCGGCGAGATGTCGATCATGTCGCCGGTCTGCAAGATGAGATCGGGCCGCAGCGCGTTCGCCTGCGCGACGATCGCGCGCATCTTCTCTTCGCCCAGGTGCACGCCGGCGTGGATGTCGGAGAGATGCAGCACCCGCAGACCGTCGAGCGGCGCGGGAAGATTCGGGAAGCGGAGCGTGCGACGCGTGACCCGGGGCAGCTCGTATGCGCTCCAAATGCCGTAGCCGGAGAGCACAGCACCTGCGGCGGCATAGGTGTACGTCGCCCGCGCGAGGAACTGCCGGCGCGAGAGCTGCACGTCCGGCGCGTGGGACAACTCGAACGCGACCAGAGGGTCCACCCGACCCGACTTCCATCGCTCGAATGCGCCGATCAGCCAGAGGATCCCTTTCGTCGCGAGGTACAAGACGACGAGCGCGCCGAATATCCATCCGAACAGCTGCCACGCGACGAACGGCGCGATGAAAGGGATCCAGGAGATGCCCCAGATCGTCCCGAACAGCACGCGGTGGGCGACGAACACCCAGGGCAGGTTGAAGAAGATGAACAGCGCGGTGAGGGCGACGTGAGCGATGCGTGCCTGCCCCGGGCGGGACGGATTCGGCAGGCGCTCGTTCAGGTACAGATAGATCAGCGCCTGGGGCGCCATGAAAAGCAGCAGGAAGACGACGCGCATCAGCGTCGCCTATTTGCCGGTCTTCGGTCCACCCCCGAGCCGCCCTCTGAGAAAGCGGATCACGTCGCCCCAGGCCTGGTCGGCGATCTTCGGATCTTCCCGGGTCCGGAGGAACCCATGCCCCACGCCGGGATAGATCTTGAACTTGAATTCCACGTGGTACTGGGTGAGCGCGCCGCTGAAATCCGACAACCCCTGGTTGACCCGAATGTCCTTATCCGCGTACACGCCGAATCCGGGGACTTTCATGTAGTCGATCTCGGACGCCTTGGGGGTGGGACCGTAGCACACGACGAATGCGGCGAGACCGCGGTTATGCACGGCATAGGGGAATGCCTCTCCGCCGCCCCAGCAGAATCCGATCACGCCGATGTGCGTATCCTGAACCGCCTTCAGACCCTTGAGGTACGCGAAGCCGGCATCCAGGTCCTGCGTGATGACTTCCCGCTTGAGCGAAGCGATCAGGCGCCGCGCGCTGTCCGGGCTCGCGGGGGTCCCCCCGAAACGTGACAGGAGATCGGGCGCCAGCACCACGAATCCCTCCCGCGCCAGGCGTTCGGCCGCGTCGCGCACGAAGTCCGACAGCCCGAAGATCTCGTGGATGACGAGCAGCCCGGGACCGGATTCGCGGCGCTCGGGATAGGCGATATAGGCGGTGATGCTGTCGGCGCCGCTCGCGTACTTGATGTATTCCGCGTGGATGTCCCGCGACGTGTGCACCGGTTGCACGAGCAACACGACGCTCAGGAACCCGATCGCCACACCACCCGACGCCCAACCCTGTCGACTCCCCATATTCACACTCCAGGTCAGCGGGACCCGCCGTCATCGGGCAGGGAATCTAGCGATACACCCCGTCCAGCGCGCTCTTGCCGGGGGGCATGTGATCGCGGCTCGCGAGGGCGTCTGCCGCGGCCCCCTCGACCTCAGCCGTGACCGCCCGCTCCACGGCCTCGAGGTCTCCCTCTGTACACCGCTCTTCCTTCAAGTATTCCTCATACAGTCCGATCGGGTCTCGCCGTCCCCACGTCTTGAACAGCTCATCCGGAAACGTCTCGCGCGCCTCGCGCTCGTCGTGGGTGGCGTGTCCGCCCATGCGAAAGGTCTCGGCGAGCAACATCGCCGGGCCCTCACCGCGCCGGCAGCGCAGGACGGCGAGCGCGGCGGCCGAATAGGCGTCGAGGACGTTATTGCCGTCGAACGGCGCTCCCCAGATCCCGTAGGTCGCCGGCCAGTCGGTGAAGTCCTTGGGGATGTGATGCTGGTCGAGCCGCGTCCCGAGCGCCACCTGATTGTTCTGGATGACGAAGATGGCGGGGACCCGCTGCACCGCGGCGAAGTTCGTTCCCTCGTGCGCGGAGCCGCTCTTGGTGGATCCGTCGCCGATCCACGTCAGCGCGACGCCCGGCTCTCCCTTGAGCTTGAAGCCGAGCGCCACGCCCGTCACGACGGGAACCATATCGGCGATATGGGAGATCGGCTGCAGCACGCGACGGCCGAAGTCACCCACGTGGACATCGCGTCCGCGCGACGGGGAGTCGGCGGTGCCGAGGTAGCCGCGCAGCACATCGGCGAGCGGCATCCCCATCTCGCGGCAGGCCGCCGCATTGCGGATCATGGGAGCGACGATGTCCCGCTCGCGATCCAGCGCGTGCACCGGCCCGATAGTAGTCGCTTCTTCGCCCACGCCGAGCCACGCCTTGGAAATGACGCCGGCGCGCACCCAGCGTTTCAGCTGGATGTCCTGGAGCCGCGATCGCAGCAGTCCCGCGTACAACCGGAGCAGATGGTCTTTCGGGAGTCGCGCGACGATGTCCGCGCGCTCGGGGCGCGCGGCGATGGTCGCGCGAAACGCCCGCACCAGCTCCGGCTCGGCGCGCCAGGTGACGTATTCGGGGGGATCGAGGCCGGGGTAGCGCTTCACCCGAGTCGCCTAGGTGAGCTTCTTGATCTTGCCGAGGATGCCTGCTGGCGCGGCGGGGGCCGCGAGCGCGGCGGCGAATTCGAGGGCCGTCGCGTAGCGGGCGTCGGGGTTCGTCGCCATCGCGCGGGCGAGCGCTTTCTCGAGCGACACGGGGAGATCCGGCCGGAGCTCCCGCAGCGCCAGCGGCTCGCCACGCAGCCGCGCGATCATCATCTCCTGGGCGTTCCGCCCCTGGAAGGGCAGCTTGCCGGAGAACATTTCGAACGCCACGATCCCGAGCGCGTAGACGTCGGAGCGCGCGTCGAGCGGCTTGCCGCGGATCTGCTCCGGGCTCATGAACTCGGGCGTGCCCAGAATGATGCCGGTCGCCGTGAGCTTGGCGATCGAGGGATCGGCCCGCCGCTCCTTGGCGAGCCCGAAATCCATGACCACGGCGCGCTCCCCGTCTCCATCCTCGGGCACCAGCATGATGTTCTCGGGCTTCAAGTCCCGGTGTACGATCTGCAGTTCGTGCGCGTAATGGAGCCCGGCGCACACCTGACGCAGCACTTCCACCCCCGGACCCAGCGCCATGGGCCCCTCGCGGACCTCGCGATCCGACAACAGCTCGCCCTGGAGGAACGGCATGACGAGGTAGATGAGCCCGTCTTCGGACTCTCCGAGGCGCATGATGCGGCAGACGTTGCGGTGGTCGAGCCGCATGGCAAGGCCCGCTTCACGCCGCAGGCGCTCGACCGAGCTCTTGTCGCTCGCGAGCTTGGGGGAGAGGACCTTGATCGCCACGTCCTGACCGGTCGAGACCTCCTTCGCCAGATAGACGAAGGACATGCCGCCCTCGCCCAGCTTCTTCAGGACCTGGTAGCGGTCATCGAGCACCTGCCCCGACAGACTCGAGGCGCGATCGAGCGCCTGGCGCGGGGTGGGCGGCGTGCGCACGCCCGTGCCGCCGCTCGCTGCGGGCGGAGGCGTCGCATCCGCGTTCGGGGGCGGCTGGATTTCGACCAGCAGGCTGCCGTCGCGGGAGCAGAAGCGGGCGGCGCCGCCGTACAGGGCTCCACAGCGGGGACAGCGGCGGTCGCTCACTGGCGCACCAGGTTGCGGCCTTCGTTCTTGGCGCGATACAGCGCCTGGTCCGCGAGCGCCACAAAGCTGTCCGCGCTCGTCACCCGCTCGTCGGGGAACGAGGCCAACCCGATGCTGACGGTGATCTTGACGGGATCTTCCCCGGGGCCGGCGAAGTCCTGGTGCATGATCCGGCGCCGCAGCCGATCGGCGAAGATGGCGGCGCCTTGCGGCGCCGTCTCGGGCATGACCACGACGAATTCCTCTCCTCCGTAACGCGCCACGATGTCCACCGAACGCGCCTCGCGGCGCAACAGCTCACCAACTTGTCGCAGCACGGAGTCGCCCGCAATGTGACCGCGCGTATCGTTGATGACCTTGAAGCGGTCGAGATCGGCGAGCAGGATCGTGATCGCGAGACTGTACCGCCGCGCGCGATCCAGCTCCTCCTCGAGATCCTCGGAGAAGGCACGGCGGTTCAAGCAGCCCGTGAGCGCGTCCGTCCGGGCCAGTTTCTCGAGGCGCTTCTTGTCGGAGACGGCGCTCTCGAAGTCGTACGCCTTCTCGATTGCCGACACCGCCGTCTGAATCACGGTCTCCGCGAACTGCACGTCGGCGCGCGTGAGCGGCGGATCATCGCCGGTCGTGCGCAGGAAGAACACGCCCTGTTGCTGATCTTTCATGGAGAACGGCAACGCCACGGCGGAGCGGGTCGGGACGACGATCTGTTCGCGCTTCCAGCGGCTGCGCTCCTCGGCGTATAGCGGATCCTGAGCGACATCTTCGACCAGCACCGCGCGCCCCAGGGCCAGGGCGCGCTGGATCTCGGGATAGCGCACGAGCTCGATTTGGAGATTGCGGAGCATGGGATTCTCGTACGCCGCAACGACGACGCCGACCACGTCCCCCGGCTTGGCGAGCACGAGGGAGCATTTCGCGATGTGCAGCACGCGCGCGATCCGGCGCGCCAGAATGTGATAGATCTCGTCCGGTTTGAGCGAATCGGTCACTTCCTGCAGGATGTCCACGATCGCCGCCTGGCTCTGCGTCTCTTCGCGCGCGCGGGCCAGCTCTTCGGCCGAGCGCAGGTGGGCCTTTACCCGCGCCAAGAGCTCCCGCACCCGGAACGGCTTGGGAATGAAGTCGGCGGCTCCGAGCCCGAGGGCCTTGACGGTCGCCTCTTCGGGGGGCATCGACGAGATCATGAGCACCGGGAGATCCCGGAACCGCTCGTCCGCCTTCAACCGCTGCAGCAGCTGCAGCCCGTCGGTCTTCGGCATCATGATGTCGAGTAGCAGCATGCCGGGCCGCTCGGTTTCCAGGCGCTCGAGCAGCTTTTCGCCGCCCGGGGCGGTGACGACCTCGTAGCCGCTCTCCTTGAGGATCCAGGTCAGCGTCCGGACGAGAGACTGATCGTCGTCGGCGACGAGAATCTTGGGTGGCGGGGGACCGGTCATCTCACCCTAGTCCTCGAGCAGCGCGGGATCGACGTTGCCGCCGCTCACGACGAGCACGGTGGGACCGGCGGGGCGGGTGGCGGGCCGCACCACGCCCGCGCGGACCGCCGCGACGGTCGCCGCGCCCGACGGCTCGACCGCCAGGCGACACTCGCGCCACAAGAAATGCATCGCCTCACGAAGGCTGTCATCCTCGACCAACGCCACGCCCGCCACCCGTCCCGGTTCGGTCAGCTCGGCGAACGGAACCACGCCGATGCCCAGCGTGATCAACCCATCGGCGATGCTTGCGGTGCGATCGAGCCGCGTGGGCCGCCCGGCTTCGAGCGAGCGCTTGAGCTTGGGCGCGCCCGCGGGCTCCACACCCCAAATGGTGGCGCCGCTGCCCGCCGCGCGCAGGCCCGCAGCGACACCCGCGATCAAGCCGCCGCCGCCCACCGGCACGACGATGGTGGCGACGTCGGGCAGATCCTCGACGATCTCGAGCGCGACGGTCGCCTGCCCGGCGACGATGTCGGGGTGATCGAACGGCGGGACGATGGCGAGACCCTGCTCCGCCGCGATCGTTTCCGCTCGCGCTTGACGATCATCCGACGTGCGGCCGGCGAGCACCACCTCGCCCCCCCACCGCTTCACCCCGGCGATCTTGATCGGCGGCGCCGTCTCGGGCATGACGACGACGGCCCGCAACCCGAGGTAGCGCGCGGCGTAGGCGAGCGCCTGGCCGTGGTTCCCGCTCGAGTACGTGATGACGCCGGCGCGGCGGGCGGCGTCGGGAAGCCGGCGGACCGCGTTGTAGGCGCCGCGGATCTTGAAGGCGCCCATGGGCTGGAGATTCTCGAGCTTGAGGTCCGCGCCGCGCGCTTCGACGGACAGCAGGGGCGTCCGGACTGCTACGCCGCGCAGAGCGGCCGCGGCCGCGCGCACGGCTTCGGGCGCGATCACGCTACTTTTTCTTGGCGCGGGGCTTGGCCGCTGCCGGTTCCGCTTGGTCCTCGTCGGCGTCGCCGTTCCCGCCCTCCTCCTCCTTCACCACCCGCGCGACGTCCACGACCAGGTCTCCCGACCCGAGGTTCATGACCTTCACACCCTGCGTATTGCGCCCGGACACGCGGATGCCTTCAACCGGCACGCGAATCATGATCCCCTTCTTCGTGATCATCATGAGCTCGTCGTCGGGAAGCACTTCCTTGAGCGCGATGACGTCTCCCGTCTTGTCGCTCCGCTTGAGCGTAATGATGCCGCGGCCGCCACGGTGCTGCACCCGATACTCGTCCAGCTCCGAGCGCTTTCCCATGCCCTTTTCCGTCACCGTGAGCAGCGTGCAGGGACGGCGCACCACGACGAGGGCGATGACGTGATCCTTCTTGTCGAGCTCGATTCCCTTGACCCCGGTCGCCGTCCGGCCCATCTCGCGCACGTCTTTCTCATGGAAGCGGATGCTCATGCCGTGCCGGGTGGCGAGCACCAGATCGTTCGACCCGTCGGTCACCTGCACGTCGATCAGCTCGTTGCCGGGCTCGATATTCATGGCCCGGATGCCGACCGAGCGCGGGTTCCCGAACTCGGAGAGCACGGTCTTCTTCACCGTCCCGTTCTTGCT
>JBGPIJ010000077.1:0-11302 GCA_041484865.1 Gemmatimonadota bacterium | reverse complement strand
GTGCGAAGGACGCACGCCCGCCGATAATCAGACCGTGCGCAACGTCTTCGTGGTCGGTCCCGACAAGAAGATCAAGCTCATCATCGTCTATCCGATGACGACGGGCCGGAACTTCGATGAGGTGCTGCGGGTGATCGACTCGCTCCAGCTCACGGCGAAGCACAAAGTGTCGACGCCCGTCAATTGGAAGCAGGGTGAGGACGTGATCATCGCGGGCTCCGTGTCGGACGACGACGCCAAGAAGATCTATCCCAAGGGCTGGAAGGCCCCACGACCCTACCTGCGCATCGTGCCGCAGCCCGAGTAACCGGCCCGCGGCCGTGTACGCGATCAGCCACGCGGCGACCGCGCTGCTCCTGAAACGCCGCTACTCGTCGGTCGGGCTGTGGCCGCTGCTCGTCGCGGTTCAGGCGGTCGAGCTGTTGTGGGTGCTGTTCACTTATCTCGGCGTCGAGCACATCGAGGTGTCGGGCGGCGACGTGCATCTCGGTTTCCTGCCGTACTCGCATTCGGTATTCACCGGCGTATTTCTCGCGCTCGTGGCGTGGATAGGACTGCGCGGCTGGCGCGGCGACCGCGCGCTCGCCGTCGCCGTCGCGCTCGGCATCGTCTCGCACATCGCCCTCGACATCATCCAGCACGAACCGAACATCTACCTCTTGCCGGCGGCGTGGGGCCCTCAATTGGGGCTCGGGCTGACGCACTATCCACTGGCGAACCTGCTCGTCGAGCTCGCGTACGGCGTCCTGTGCTGGTGGGTGTTTCGCGGCGCGATCGGCCTGCTGATTGGAATCATCGTGTTCAACTTGCTCGACGCCCCGCTGATGTTCCGAAGCGCTGCCGGGGCTGCCAGGTTGGGCGCGCATCCCGCTGTGCTGACGACAGTCATTCTCGTGCAGATCGTCGCCACGTGGCTTGTCGTGGCCCGGCTGGCGAAGCCGACGGCGCACGCAGCAACCAACTCGTAGGAGGTGCTCATGTTTGGCCCCAAGGGTCCGGTCTGCCAGAGTTGCGGGATGCCGCTGCGCCGAGACGAACGCGGCGGGGGCACCAACGCCGACGGCGGCCGCAGCACAGAGTACTGCAGCCACTGCTACCGTGAGGGACGGTTCACCGAGCCAAGCCTCACAGCCCCGCAAATGATGGTCAACGTCCAGGGCAGGCTGCGCGATATGCACTTTCCGGGATTCGTGGCACGGTACCTATCGAAGAACGTGCCCACCCTGCGACGCTGGCAGGGAGCGTAGAACGGCAGATGATCCGGAAGCTCCCCTCGGGAGAGTACCGTCTGTACTCGAGGAAGAAGGATCCGAGGACCGGGAAGCGCCGCAACCTCGGCACGTTCACGACTCGCGCCGCCGCCCTGCGGCACGAGCGCGAGGTGCAGTTCTTCAAGCGGCGAGCTTGAGTGACGCCCATTCGGGTCCTGCTCCTCGGCTGCTGCCTGGCCGCGGGGTGCGGACCGCACATGGATCGACGTCAGCCTGACGCCGACGAGCGCGTGCGATCCTATCTGCACACGCTCGTTCGCGACTCGAAGGTCCCCGGCATCCAGTACCTCGCGCTCGATTCCGCCCGGGTACGATTCGAGTACGACGGGGGATGGGCGAACATCGCGCGTCGCGTCCCGATGGATTCCGGGACGACGATGATGGCGTACTCGATGAGCAAGACGATTACCGCGGCCGCCGTGCTACGGCTCGTCGACGCCGGCAGGGTCGGCCTGGACGACCCCGTCACACGCTACGTGGACTCGGTGCCGTATGGGACCGGTATCACTGTGCGCGAGCTGTTATCGCACACCTCCGGAGCACCGAACCCGATTCCCCTCCGCTGGGTCCACCTGGCGGCGGACCATCCGGCGTTCGACGAGCGCGCGGCGCTCTCCGCCGTCTTGCGCGAGCATTCGCGCCTCTCGTTCCCGCCGGGGACGAAATACGCGTACTCGAACATCGGCTACTGGCTGCTCGGCCCGCTCGTCGAGCAAGCGAGCGGCGAGCCGTTCGGGCGCTACGTGACCGAGCGGGTTTTCGAACCGCTCGGCATCACCCCGCACGAGCTCGGCTACGCGATTCCCGACACGGCTCGCCACGCCACGGGCTACCTCGAGAAGTATTCGTTCATGAACCTCGCCAAGAGATTCCTGATCGACCGGAAGTTCATCGGCGGGTATGAGGGGCGGTGGTTACGGATCGCGAGCCATTACCCGAATGGGCCGGCGTTCGGCGGGCTCGTGGGCACGGCCAGAGGTTTCGGGAAATTCCTGCAGGACCAGCTCCGCGGCCACTCCGTCCTCTTCAGCGATAGGACCCGTGCGCTGCTCTACTCACCGCAGCACACCAGGCAGGGATCCCCCGTGCCGATGACCTTGGGCTGGCATGTCGGCGATCTCCTGGGCACCCGGTTCTTCTATAAGGAGGGCGGAGGCGGAGGTTTTCACCACGTGATGCGGTTGTACCCCGCCGCGGGGCTCGCCACGGTCGTGATGACCAACGCGACCGGATTCGACGTGGGCACATGCGCCGATAGCCTCGATGCGCAGTTTCTGCGATGAAGCATAAGGATCAGGCATCAGGCATCAGACGTCTCTGATGCCTGATGCGTGATCCCTCAAGTATCTACGCGCACATCAATCGCCCGTGCGGCAACGCCATCGTGCAGTTCCGCGTCGTGCCATTCTGCGTGATTACCACCATCGCGGTGCTCGTGCCGTCGTAGGTCACCACCTCGCGGCGCGTGGACGTGGTGGGAGCCTGTCCGGCGTACGTCAGCGTCACCTGCGAAGAACGGATCACCGTCCCCGCGGTCGGGAACGTCACGCCATCGGTGCGCACGGGGATCACGACGCCGGTGACCGTGTCACCGATGGTGCGCACGGCCGTGAACGACCCCGTCCGGTTCGTGCCCTTGATGTTCTCGAGACCGGTCGACGTCCCGTTGACGGTCCGCTGTGTGCTCCCCGGAGCGAGGCCCGATACCGTGCGGTCGCTCGCGTGCCGGACCACACTGATATCGCCGTCGCGGCGGGTCTTGGTCCCCGTCACGCTCACGCGGACGTTGATCGCGTTCGTGGTGAGACTGTCGAAGGCCGATTGCGCCGCGCCGCTCGCAGACTTGTAGGCCGCCGAGCGCACGATCGAGAGCCCGTCGTGAGTGACGGTGTCGCACACAACGCGTCCCGACGTGGCGTCGAACGCGCACGTCCCCGGGAGCGCGGTCCCGGCAAACACGCCGCCGAACAACCCGCGGCCCAAACCCAGGCCCAGCCCTTCCCCGCCGAACGCTCCGCCCAAGCCGCCGCACATCATCGACCCGCCGGGCGCTTCGCCTTCGAAATCAACGTCTCCCTGGTCGCCGTGGTCGCCTCGTAAGCCCATCTGTCCCAAGCCCATGCCTTCAGGCGGCGCCCAGCCATCGGAGTCGGCGGCCGTCCCGCCCGCGAACGTGCTGGGCACGAAGGAGAAGCCGATGGGGAGCGAGGCGAATGAGCTTGTGAGCGCGCTCGTGAGCGGGTTCGAGGAGCCGGGCGCGGCGGCATTGTTGCAGCCGATGGCGACCACGGCGAACACAGCGACGAGAAGCGAGGAGAATGCACGTGACATACTTGTCGGTCCCTCCGAAAATGGCCGGCAGCCCTGCCAGCGTCACTCTACAGACACGCCACCGGCGCTCTACCCTTATCCTACCCGCGGGGGAGCCACGGGGCCAGGCGCTCCCGCAGGAGGCGCAGCGCCTTCCCCATGTGCGCCTCCACCGTCTTCACCGAGACGCCAAGCACTTGCGCGATCTCGGCATAGCTCAGCCCCTGAACCCGGCTCAACTGGAACGCTTCGCGGCACCGTTCGGGCAGTTCCCTCACCGCCTGGCGGACCGCGGCATCGAGCTCTTCCTCCGCCAGAGCGCGATCGGCGTGCGGTGCCGACGTGGGGCCCTCGTACTCCGGGCTGGCGGAACGGACCACTCGCTCGTGGCGGATATGATTCAACGCCTTATTGCGCGCCGCGCGCACCAGATAAGCCCGGAGCGACGTCTCGAGAACTATATTCTCGCGTCGCCGCCATAGCTCGAGCATCACGTCCTGCGCGATGTCCTCCGCCGCGGCGCGGCTCGAGAGCAGCCATTGCGCGGCCGCGACGAGCTGGGCGTAGTGAGCACGGAAGATTGAGTCGAACGCGGCCGGCGCCCCGGTGCGCAGGCCCTCGAGCATCGCGCGATCGTCCATGAAGTTACGTGCTCGACAGGGTCATATGGCGGAGCCGTCAACGTACCGAGGCACACCGGCATTAGGGTAGGGCCCGCGATAGGGGTCTGGTTATAGGTATGCCGAACGACACGTATCCCTGGGAGGCGCTCGCCCGCTACCTCGCGGGTGAAAGCTCGCCCCAAGAGCAAGGCACCATCCGCGAGTGGATCGAGCTCGACCCGGCACGGGCCGAACTCGTCGCCGCACTCGAGCGCGCGCTCGCGCGCGCGGTCTTCGTCCCCCCATCCGATCTCGACGTCGAAGGCGCCCTGCGCGCGGTGACCGCCCGGCGCGACATCCTGCCGATCCGACCACACCGGGGTTTCTGGCGCAGCCGACCCGCGCTCGCCACCGCCGCCGTCCTGCTGCTGGTATTAGGCGGGACGCTGTGGAGGTCGGCACGGAGCGGTGGGAGTGCCCTCGCGCACGTCACCGCCATCGGTCAGCGGGATTCGCTCGTGCTCGAGGACGGCACGCGCGTGCTGCTCGGTCCCCGTAGCCGCTTGATGCTCGCCGCCGGATACGGCAGGAAGAACCGGGACGTGGACCTGACCGGTGTGGCGCTGTTCGAAGTGCGCCACGATGCCGCCCGGCCGTTCCGCGTGCACGCCGGCTCGGCCTGGATCTCCGACGTCGGGACGACCTTCGCCGTGCGCAGCGATTCCGGACAGCCGGTGCAAGTGGTTGTGACCTCGGGCAGCGTCACGCTCGGACCGGCGGGCGCACCCCCGGAGCGTGGAGTGACGCTGACCGCCGGTGACCTCGGGGTGCTGCATCCAGACGGGCGCGTCGCCGCAGAGCACGACACCGCGACCGCCACCGAGCTTGCGTGGACGCAAGGGAGGCTCGTGTTCGACAACGCGCCGCTCGAGCTGGTGCGCGCCGAGCTGCGCCGCTGGTATGGCATCGAGCTCGAGATCGTCGATTCTTCGCTGGCGGGGCGGCACCTCACCGCGTCGTTCACGGGCGAGCCGGTGGCGCAGGTCTTGACCGTCATCGCGCTCGCGCTCGGCACATCGATCGAGCACCGGGCGGGGGATACCGTCGTCGTGCGCACGATCGCGGGGCCGGCCCAGCACCGGTGAGGCACGCCGCCGCTGCGCGCGCGGCGCGGCTCTCGCTGTCCTTTGCTCTCGGGGTGCTGGCGCTCGGGGGGCCGAGCGCGGCGAGCGGTGCGCCGGCGTGCGCCGCTCGCGCGGACACGGCCGGCCAGCCCCCCGCGTGGGCCGCGCCGCTCGACCGGATCGTGTCCTTCCACGCCTATCAGATCTCGCTCCGCGAGGCGCTCGATCGCCTCGCGGCGGCAGGACGCCTCCGGCTCTCCTACAGCCCGGAGCTGGTGCCGCTCGACCGGGTCGTCTGCGCTTCGTTCGACTCGGTGCCGGTCGGCGTCGTGCTCACGTCGGTGCTCGACGGCACCGCGGTCCGCCCCGTTATCGCCGCCACCGACCACGTCGTGCTCACACCGGCCCGGTCCGATGAGGCACTCGCAAACCTCCGGCCCATCGTGCTCGATCGCATCATCGTCACGGGGAGCCCGGCCGGCGGCTCGCAGCGCTCGATGGCCGTCGCTTTGAACGTCCTGGACGGCCAGGACCTGGCGCGGGGCTCGGTGACCACCCTATCGCAGGCGCTGGACCAGGCGGTCCCGGGGATCTGGCTGTGGGAGCAATCGCCCTCGAGCGTGCTCGCGGGCTACGGCAGCATTCGCGGCGCCAGCTCGTTCGGCCTGAGCTATCCGAAGGTCTACATCGACGGCATCGAAGTCGCGAACCCGCTGCTCGTGTCCCGGGTGATTCCCGAGGCGATCGAGCGGGTCGAGGTGATCCGCGGGCCGCAGGGCGCCGCGCTGTACGGGGCCGACGCGATCAGTGGGGTCACGAACATCGTGACGCGCATCGAGAGCGCCGACGGCGGAGCGCCGCGGGCGGGGCTCGAGAGCGGCGTGGGCCTGTCGAACACGTCCTTCTCCTCGAGCCCGGTACTGCGCCAGGACTATCTCCTCAACGTCCGGGCCGGGTCGAACACGCGATCCGCGGCCCTGAATCTCGCCGGGGGCGAGGATGGCGCCTTCGTGCCGGGCGCGTACGCGCGCCGGATCGCACTCCACGGCAGCGCTCGCGATGTGGGCTCGCGGACGATTCTCACGAGCACGCTTCGCGTCTTCGCCGAACGCACCGCCCTCCCGACGAGTCCGCTGTTGCCGGTCTTCGCGACCGCGCCCGCGCCCCAGTCGGTCACGCAATACACGGCGGGCTCGACCTTGAAGTTCGTGCCCAACGACCGTTGGACCCACACCGTCGTGGCGGGCGTGGACGGCTACACGTTGAGCGCCGTCCAGGACGGCCAAACCCCTATTCCCACCGCTACGGACTCGGCACTCTCCGCGGCGCGCGGCTCGGCGACGCGAGGCACGCTGCGCCTCTCGAGCGTGGCCCGCGTGGATCTCGGCGCGCATGTGTCCGCCGACCTGACGCTCGCGGCGGACCAGTCGCTGCTCCATCAAGCGACGGTCCCCGTCACGGTGGTCGGCAGCGACCGCACGACGACCAGCGCGCCGGTTTCGCAGTGGCGGAGCATCGGCGGCATCAGCGCGCTCGCGAGCGCCACGCTCGCGCACCACCTGTTTCTCTCGGGCGGGCTCCGTGGCGAGCGGGCGAGCACCGCGGGCAGCGCGGCGATCCCCATGGCGGGGGCCGCGTGGGCCATCGACCGGGGGCCCGTGACGGTCAAACTGCGCGCCGCGTACGGCGAAGGCATCCGGTGGCCGGAAATCACTCCGCGGCCGACGTTGTGGGAGGACCGGCCCGCCACCGTCCAGCCTGGACTTCTTCCCGAGCGGCAGTCGGGCCTCGAAGCGGGCCTCGACTTCATCGTCGCGCATGTCGTGACGCTCCAGCTCACGCGATTCGATCAGATCGCCTCCGGCCTCATCCAACCCGTCGCCATTTCCTCCGACACGACCCGCAGCGACGGGGGAGGCGGGGGAAGCGGGGGTGGTCCTGGGAGGTCGGGGGGGCCGCAGATCGCCTACCAGTTCCAGAACGTGGGCGAGATTGCGAATCGCGGCTGGGAGATGCAAGGGTCCGTGGGACGGGGCCCGTTCTCCTTCGTCGGCACGTTGTCGCTCGTGGACAGTCGAGTCCGCCAGGTGGCGGCGGGCTACACGGGCGATCTCGCTCCCGGCGACCGGATGCTGGGCGTGCCCGCGCGCATGATGAGCGCCACCGCGTCGTGGACGACGGCCCATTGGTTCAGCTCGATCACGGCGTACCGCGCCGAAGACTGGATGAACTACGACCGGTTGGCGCTCGCGCGAGCGTTCGCCGCGGACACATCAGCCCGCGGCGACCAGCTGCTCGGTCGTGCGCTGCGCGCGTTCTGGCTCTCTTATCCCGGGGTCACGCATCTCCGCGCTACCGCAAGCTGGTTCGTTCGGCGCGGCCTCGCCCTGCGCCTGACGGGCGATAACCTGCTGAACCGGCAGACCGGTGAGCCCGACAACATCACGGTGCTGCCGGGCCGGACGGTGACCCTGGGACTGCACTCGGAGTTTTGATGTAGTTTTCGGACGTCAGACGTCAGGGGAGGCGCGCATCTTGGGCATTCTGGTGCAACACCCCGGCCTCGCGGCGCTCCCCGCGTTGGTATTCCTGCTTCTCTATCGTCTGGCCCCGCGCAGGCTGATCCTGGCAGCGGCCGTCGCGTGGCTGCTGTACGGTTTCTACGAATTCGGGATGAAGCTGGAACTCCTGTGCTCAGGCGAGTGCGACATTCGGATCGACCTCTTGCGCATCTATCCCGCGCTCGGCGCTCTCTCGTTGATCGCGGTCGTCACGGGTGCCTGGGCGCTGCGTCGCGGGTTGGGCCGCGTGGATGCGCGGGATTGATCTGCGGCGGAATTTACAAAAGGCGACGGAGGGACGGGATGACGGAACGAGGATGATGTGCCGAATGTCGTTCCCCCTCCACATCGTGAAGAGGAGGTAGGGGATGAGGCTAGTGCACCCCGCCCATCAGTCCCCGCACCGGCCGGATCAGCACCGCGAGAATCGCCGCGGCCGCTAGACAGACTGCGGCCATCATGCCGAACAGCTCCGACAGCGGCACCGTCGTGAAGAACCCCGCGGTCCATCCCGCCAGCTTGTTTCCCAACGCGTCCGCGAGGAACCAGAGGCCCAGCATCATGCTGACGATCCGCAGGGGCGCGAGCTTCGTGAACACCGACAGGCCCACGGGCGAGAGGCTCAGCTCGCCCAGTTCCTGCACGAAGTAGCACGCCACGAGCCACATCGGGCTCACCCGCACGCCGGTCCCGTTCTGCGCCGCCATCGCGGCGGGCACGAGGATCACGTACGACAGGCCCAGAAAAAACAGCCCCAGCGCGAACTTGGTGGGGCTCGAGGGCTCGCGCGGACCGAGCCGCACCCACAACCAGGCGAACACCGGGGCGAGGAGAATCACGAACGCCGCCTGCACGGCGAGGAACCAGCTCGACGGAAACCTTACCCCGAGGACCGAGAGCCGCGTGTAGCGGTCCCCGAACAAATTGAGCGTCGAGCCCGCCTGCTCGTACCCCGTCCAGAACACCGCCGCGAACAGGAAGAACACAAACATCGCCGCGATGCGCTTCCACTCGAGCGCCGTGAATCCGCTCCGACTCTGAGAACCGGCGGGTATCGCCGTGCGAGGTTCCTTCGCGAGGCGCTGGACTGCCGGCGCGAGCCGGCGCTTGCCCAGGATGTACTGCAGCAGACCGAGCGTCATCCCGACCCCCGCGCAGGCGAACCCGAGGTGCCAGTCCACTTTCTGCGCGAGCCACCCCGCGACGATCGGCCCGAGGACCGCGCCGAGGTTGATCCCCATATAGTAGATCGAGAAGCCCGCGTCGCGCCGTGCGTCGCTCTGATCGTACAGCCCCCCGACGAGGGTGCTGACGTTGGGCTTCAAGAGGCCCGTCCCAATGACGATGAGCGACAGGCCGGCATAGAAGGACGGCAACGCCTTGAAAGCGAGCGTGAAGTGCCCGAGCGCGATGATGATCCCGCCGATCAACACGCTGCGGTACTGCCCGAGCCAGCGGTCGGCGATGAAGCCACCGAACACCGCGCCGGCCCACACGCTGCTCGTGTACGTGCCGTACACCGAGCCGGCGTGCTTCACGTCGAACGCCAGCCCCCCCGCGGCGATCGGCGCCGTCATGTAGAGAATGAGGAACGCGCGCATCCCGTAGTAACTGAAGCGCTCCCACATCTCCGTGAAAAAGAGAGTGGAGAGCCCGTTCGGATGTCCGAACCAGGCGGCCGGCTCGCTCCTCGCGCCCGGCGTTTCAGTCGAAGAGATCATCTTGGCCCACCGGCTCCTCGCCGATTCGTGGCCGCAGTATCTCCCCCAGCCGCTGCTCCCAGCGCTCCACGTCGAAATGATGCTCGTGTTGCAGCGCGCGGCGCAGCACGGGCGAAAACTCGTGGAACGCGGCGAGCAGCTCGCTGATGGCCTCGCGCAACGCCTGGACCCGGACGCTCAGGCCCGTGGACCCCATGTCCTCGAGGATCGCCTGCTCGCTGCGCGACGCCACGATCGGCTCGGCGCGCCCCTCGACGAACACGTTGGTCCGGCGCCGCGGCCCGCGGTCCTCTTCGATCGGCATGAGCCCGATGATGGCATCCGAGCGCCAGTACCGCCCGTAGCCGAGGGACACCATGGAAGCGCTCATAGCCTTCGTCGCTTCAGGATATCATCGAGCACAACCGTGTCGATCTTGCCGTCCATGCGCACGCGCACGTCGTAGTTCTCCCAGTACATGAAGTTGGCGAGCGCGTTCAGGAACTTTGTGTTCGCGACGCCCTGTGGCGCGTCCAGCCATTTCTCGGGCTGGCTCACGGGCTCCCGCTCGAGGATCGGCTCGAGCTGCCGCACGACCGCCGGCGTGATCGGCACCAGATCCTCGGGCCGGCTCGTGAAGAAATAGAGCTGGTGCAGACGGTAGAGACGCGCCAGCTCGCGCAGCGGATTGGTATCGTCGTAGACGCGGATATCGATGTAGCGGTCGTTCGCGCCCAGGTATCCGGCGTTCGCGCGCACCACGAGCAGCGCGGCGGACTCCATGCCCCGGCGGTCCCCCCCACCCGCCTGCCCGGCGACCAACGCCGCCATCAACCGGTCGGCGAGCGGGCCCTTGGTCCGCTCGAACGTCTCGGCCATGCCCTTCACCGTCTGGTCGGACACCATGATGTTGGCCTGCGCCGCGTAATCCCGTCCTGCGATGACCACTCCCTTGCCGCCCAGCCGCCCGCCCACCTGACCGCCCGTTCTTCCTCCGGCCCAGTCGAAGCACGAGTCACCCGTCCAGCTCGCGGCGTTGCCCCGCGCGTCCACCATTCCCACTTGGCGCTGAGCGGGCCGGGAATCGCCGCGCATGACCGTGCGCAGCGCCTCCGGGGCCGTCGATCCCAACGCCAGGAGCGCGAGCCCCCGCTCTCCGTACTCGGTGTTGCCGAGCGATTGCGTCGCCACCGCGCCGACGCCCGCGCGCGCCCACGGCACGATGCCGCCGACATTCGGAAACTTGGACTGCACGGCAACGCCGAGATCGCCCGTCGCGGAATCGTAGGCGACGATGCTGTAGGTGTGGGCGCGCTTGAGCAGATCCGTGGGGCGGGTGTGTGGTACGTGGTGCGCGGTGGGATGCTGGAGGGTGAGTATCGCGAGCAGGAGGAGCATGCTACTCCTTTTTCATGCGCTTCTTGAGCTCGCGCAGCTGCTGCTCCGCCGCGCGTTCGCGAGCCGCCCGATCGATCTCGCCGCGCGTCTCGGCGCTCGGATCCGTCCCCGGCCGGTCCGCGCCGGCCCGCTCCAGGTCCCGCCAGGCGCGCTCCGCGCTGCGCTCCGCTTCCGTGGCCGGCCGGTCACGCTCGGCGCGCGCCAGCTGCTCGCGCATCTCCCCGAGCTCCCGCTCCGCGAGCGCCAGCTCCTCGCGCTCGACGACGAGTTTCCGCTCGAGGAGCGCGACCCGCTCGCGGTGCCTGACGGCGAACCGCTCCGCGACGACGACCGTCT
>JBGPIJ010000076.1:0-11350 GCA_041484865.1 Gemmatimonadota bacterium | reverse complement strand
GTGGCGAGCGTGTCGGCGATCTACGGCCTGGGCGATCCGGAGACGTACCGCCAACTGCTCGTGACCGCCGCAGTGGGAGAGGAGCGGGGCCGGGACACGCTGCTCACGGAGCTGGTGCGGATCCAGTACCAGCGCAACGACGTGGCATTCGAGCGTGGCACCTTCCGCGTCCGTGGGGACACCGTCGAGATATTCCCGGCGTACGACGAGCAGGGCGTGCGCGTGGAATTCTGGGGCGACACCATCGAGCGCATCACGAAGATCAACCCCTTGACCGGCGACACCATCGTGGAGCTGGGCCGCTGCGCCGTGTATCCGGCGACGCACTTCGTCACCGAGCGTCCGACCATCGAACGCGCGGTCGCGTCGATTCGGGCGGAGCTGAAGCAGCGGCTGGCGGAGCTGCGGTCGCAGAACAAGCTGCTCGAGGCCCAGCGTCTGGAGTCACGCACCCATTTCGACATCGACATGCTGCTCGAGGTGGGGCGCTGCGCCGGGATCGAGAACTATTCGCGCCACCTCACCGGGCGCCCGCCCGGCGCCCGCCCCGCGTGCCTGCTCGACTACTTTCCGGCCGACTACCTCTGCATCATCGACGAGTCGCACCAGACCATGCCGCAGATCGGCGGAATGTACGAAGGCGACCGGTCCCGCAAGCAGACGCTCGTGGACTATGGGTTCCGTCTGCCGTCGGCGCTCGACAATCGTCCGCTCCGCATCGACGAGTTCATGGCGCTGGTCCCGCGCATGGTGTTCGTCTCGGCGACGCCGGGAGACGCGGAGCTGCGCCTCTCGGGCGGCGTCGTCATCGAGCAGATCATCCGGCCCACCGGGCTCGTGGATCCCACGGTGGAGATCCGGCCGGTGAAGGGGCAGGTGGACGACCTGTTGCACGAGATCCGGCAGCGAGAGAAGAGCCACGAGCGCGTGCTGGTCACGACGCTGACCAAGCGCATGGCCGAAGATCTCACCGATTACCTCCAGCAGCACGGCGTGCGGGTGCGCTATCTCCACTCGGAGATCGACGCGATCGAGCGCGTGGAGATCATCCGGGGCTTGCGGCTCGGCGAGTTCGACGTGCTGGTGGGCATCAACCTGCTGCGCGAAGGGCTCGATCTCCCGGAGGTCTCGCTCGTTGCCATTCTGGATGCGGACCAGGAAGGCTTCCTCCGCTCCGACCGCGCGCTCATCCAGACGGTGGGACGGGCCGCCCGCCACGTGCACGGCCTGGCGATCCTGTACGCGGATCGCGTTACGGGCTCGATGCAGCGCGCGCTCGAAGAGATGACGCGACGTCGTACGCTGCAGGAGGAGCACAATGCGCGGCACGGGATCACGCCGCGCTCGATCGTGAAATCCGTGGATCAGGTGCGCCTCGCGACCCGCTTCGCCGACGCCAAGACGGGGCGCGCCCCCGAGCCCGCGATCGCGCGGCCCACGAACGCGCGCGAGCGCGAGTCGCTGATCAAGCTCCTCGAGCAGCAGATGCAGGCCGCCGCCGAAGAGCTCGACTTCGAGCTGGCCGCGCTGCTCCGCGATCAGCTCCTGGAGCTGAAAGTCGAAGATGAGGGAACGGGCCATGCGGCTCCACGCCGACGAGCTCAGCCGGTTCGGTGAATCGCTGGGGCGCGCGCTCACCGCTCCGGCCGTGATCGGCTTCTCCGGAGAGCTGGGGACGGGTAAGACCACGCTCGTCCAGGCGATCTGCCGCGGGCTCGGCGCGCTCGCGCTGGCCACGAGTCCCACCTACGCGCTCGTGCATCAGTACGAAGCCGCGGGCCGGCCCGTCTATCACGTGGACTGCTACCGCCTGCGCGTCCCCGAAGCGGCTTCGGACCTCGGATTCGACGACATGGTGCGGGAGGGCGCTATCGTGTTGATCGAGTGGCCCGAGCGCGCAGGGCGCTGGGCGCCGCCGCTCGATCGACACTTCCAACTGCGCTACAGTGAAGACCCGGACACGCGAGACCTGGAGGAGGTCTGGTGAAGTCCGCCCCATCGGTTTTTGAATACGGAACGCGGAATGCGGAATGCGGACCTGACGCCCGTTCTTCCATTCCACGTTCCCCATTCCGCATTCCGCATTGGGAGGGGCGGGGATGAGCGGGGCCTGGCTCGCGATCGACACCGCGACCGACGTCGCGAGCGTCGCGGCCGGACGGCCGCCCGCGACCGAGAGCGGCGCTCACGTGCAGGGCGCCCGGCGCCACGCGGCGGAGATCATTCGCCTGGTCGACTTCGCACTGGGCCGCCTGGCGCTCCAGCCGAAGCACCTGGACGGCATCGTGGTAGGCGATGGGCCGGGAAGCTTCACGGGGCTCCGGATCGGCTGGGCGACGGCCAAAGGATTGGCGCAAGAGGCAGGACTCGAGCTGCGCGCCGTTCCGTCGCTCATGGCGGTAGCTCGGGCCGCGGCGATGCAGCTCGGCGCCGTTCCCGTAGCTGCCTGGTTCGACGCGCTCCGGGGCCAGGTGCACGGCGCGCTGTACGTGTTTCACGCGGACCGTGTGGAGACCCTGATCGCGCCGACCCTCAGCACACCGTCCGCGATCGTGGGTCAGTCGGCCCCGCCGCCGGCTCTCGTGGCGGGGGACGGGGCGATACGCTACGCGGAAGCAGCGGCCCAATGGTCCGGCTCGGCGCCGGTCCCGCTCGAGTCCCTCCCGCCGGCCGCGTCGATGCTGTTGTCGTTGCTCGCGTCCGATGGCGCGAGCCGCACCATCGATGATCTCATGACGGCCGAGCCGACGTACGGCCGGCAGGCGGAAGCGCAGGTTCGATGGGAAGCGCATCATGGACGCGCCCTTCCACATTCGCCCGGCACGAATCGCTGACGTCCCGGGGATCGTCGCGATCGAGCGGGCCAGCTTTTCGGACCCCTGGTCGCCGCGGGACTTCAGCGAGTGCGCGAACGCCGGTGTGCCGTTCCTGGTGGCAGAGGCCGCGGGTGAGATCGCCGGCTACAGCGTCGCCCACCACGCGGCGGATGAGGGCGAAATTCTCAATCTCGGTGTCGCGCCCGCCTGGCGCCGTCGCGGCGTGGGACGCGCGCTCGTCGGGGCGACGCTCGCCGCCTTGCGGCAGCAAGGCGTCGCGACCGTGTTTCTCGAAGTGCGGGCATCGAACGAGGTCGCCCAGCGCTTATATGCCGGGCTCGGCTTCACGCCCGTGGGGCGCCGGCGCCACTACTATCGCTTCCCGACCGAAGACGCGGTGATTCTGCGGGCGGGCATCTAGGAGTCGAGAGCGCCCGCGTGGATTTGGTGCAAGTGGCGTATGTTTGATTGACAGAATAACTTGCGATTCGTATACTGTGGGGCACCTTGGTGCCCCGCCCGCATTTCCGCTGGAGGTCGTCGTGAGCCGGAGCCTGAATAAAGTCATGCTGATAGGGAACTTAGGGGCGGATCCCGAAGTGCGCAGCACAAACAACGGGTCCCGTGTTGCCACCCTCTCGCTTGCCACCAGCCGCCAGTGGACGGGGCAGAGTGGGGAGAAGCAGGAAAAGACCGAGTGGCACCGGGTGATTTGCTGGAACAACAAAGGCGCCCAGCTGGCCGATCTCGCCGAGAAGTACATGAAGAAGGGCGATCGCATCTATGTCGAGGGGCGCATCGAGTACCGCACCTGGGAAGATCGCGAGAAACAGACCCGCTACGTCACCGAGATCATCGCGCGCGAAGTGCTGTTGCTGTCTTCGCGGAGCGGGGGCGAAGCTGGAGGCGACGCGGTGCGAGCCAAGGCGACCGTGAAGATAGGTGCCGAGGCCAAATCCGAATCACTGGACGCGCTCCCGGAGGCATTGGCAGAGGAGGAGGACGACGATCTGCCGTTCTAACCGAGCGGCACTGCTCGCCCTTGTGGCGGTGCCGTTCGCCTGCTGGAGCTTGCGCGCGCAGGACACGCTTCGGGCGGCGCCCGACACGACCCCGGCGGCGGCGGCTGCGGCCGCCGCTTCCCCTCTCCAGGGTCCGGCCCAGCTCCCGGCCACGCACACCGTGGCCCGGGGCGAGACGCTCTGGTCGATTTCCCAGCTCTATTTCAGCGATCCCATGCTCTGGCCGGAGATCTACCGGCTGAACACGGGGACTATCGAGGACCCGCACTGGATCTATCCCGGCGAAGTCCTCACTATTTCTGGTCCCGAGGGGCTGGCCCAAGTGCGGACCCCTGCGGAGACGACCGCCGTTTCGGTGGCTCCGCCCGTAGCCGGGGGCGACACCGTGCGTGCCCAGGTGGTGCCCACCGACACCGCGGCGGCCCTCGTGGGCGCCCCGACTGACACGGCGCCGCCGACCACTCCCGAGGAGCCGCCTCCGCCGCCCGCCGATGAGGCGTATCAGACCATCTTCGACCGGCCGCGCTCCCGCACCGCCGAAGTCCAGGACGTGCTCCGCGCCTATCTCAATCAGCCCTATCGGCCCCTGCGCCGCGGTGAGTTCTATTCGGCCGGGTTCCTCAGCGAGGGCGAGCACCTGCCTTGGGGACGGGTCGTTGGCGCCACCGCCAAGCCCGCCATTCCGCGGCTCACCGATCGCTCGACGGCATATCAGTTCGAGCGCATCGTGGTCGAGCCACCGTCCAGCGTCTCCTACCACGTAGGGGACTCGATCTTGATCGCACGGATTGATCGGCAGGAAGGCGAATGGGGTGACGTCGTCGTGCCGGTCGGCGTGGCGCGGGTGCGTGAGGTCGCGCGCAGGCAGCTGTTGGCCGATGTCGTATTGCAGTTCGGTGCCGTCCACGGCGGCCAGCTCGCGCTGCCGCTCGAGCCGTTCAAGGACCCTGGCGAAGTGCGGCCGACGCCGATCGACGATGGGTTGCGCGGGCACGTCATCAACGAGCGGGACCTGCACACCCTTTCGCTGACGCAGCAGGTCATCTTCATCGATCGCGGTCGCGCGGACGGCGTGATGACCGGGGACGTGTTCGAGGCATACACCGGACAGGTCGGCACGCCCTCCAAGGAGCGGCACGTACTGCTCGAAATCGTGCACACGCGTGAGCATTCGTCGTCAGGCCTGATTCTGACGATCGACAATCCGCAGGTCTATCCCGGATTGCCGGCGCGGCTCGTCCGAAAGATGCCTTCCTGACCGGCGGCCGGCGCGCATGCGCGTCCGGCGCTCCGCTTCCGTATGCTCGTGTACCTCCATCTCGCCGCGTTGGGACTCTACAGTCTCTCCGCGGCGCTCGCCCTCGCGCCGTTTTGGGGGGTCCGGTCCGGCGGATGGCGCTGGACGATCGGGGTTGCCACCCTCGGCGCCATTCTGCACGCGGTCGGCGTCGGGGAGCTGATCCAGATGGGGATCACCGGGGTTGCGCGACCGCTGTCGTTCCTCGCCTGGTTCCTGGTGCTGCTCCAGATCGCAAGTGAAGTCGTGCTCAAGACATCCACGGTGGCCCTGTTCACGGCGCCGCTCGCGGGGGGACTCGTGGGGCTCGCCCTGCTCCTGGGGCTGGCCCCCGGCGCGGAGCCCTCCGCCGGGCGCAACATGTGGTTTATCTTGCACGTAACGCTGAGCGTCCTCGGGCTCGCCCTGCTGGCGCTGGCGTTCATTTCCGCGGCGCTGTACCTGTGGCAGTTCCGCGAGCTCAAGGCCAAACGCTTCGGTCAGGTGTTCCAGCTGTTCCCGCCGCTCGAGCGGCTGGACTGGCTGAACCACGCCGCCCTCGTCGCCGGGTTTCCGGCGCTGACGATAGGCGTGCTGCTTGCAATCGGCTATGCGGTGCGCTACGCCGGTGGGATGCACGTCGACCCGGCGCAGCTCGTGTGGGGCTCCTTCACCTGGGTGGTCCTCGGCTTGACCGTGTGGGTCCGGGTGGCTCGGCACTGGGCGGGCCGGAGGGCGGCGTTCGCCAGCATCGCCGGGTTTACGGCGGTCGTGCTGGTGTACGTCGCGTTGAAGCTCGCACAGCCGGGGACGGAGCGGTTTCTATGACGACCGGGAACGCATGAGCATCGCCGTATTGGGCGTGAACCATCGCACCGCGCCGCTCGACGTCCGCGAACGGTTCGCGCATGCGGCGCACGAGGTGCCGAATGCGCTGGCACGGATCCTTTCGGCCGGAGCCTCGGGCGGCGTGCTCCTCTCCACGTGTAATCGCACCGAGTTTTACGTCGCCGAGCCCCACGAGTCGGTCTCCGACGCCGTTTGGGAGCTGCTCGGCGAGCGCTTGAGCGAGGATCGCGGCGCGCAGCAATACGGGTACGTGGCGCGCGACCGCGACGCGGTGCGGCATCTGTACCGCGTGTCCGCCGGCCTCGATTCCATGGTGCTTGGTGAGTCCCAGATCCAGGGGCAGGTGCGGGACGCGTGGGAAAGCTCGCGACCCCAGGCGGGGCCGGTGCTGCACCGCCTGTTCCAGTCGGCCCTGCTCGTCGGAGCGCGGGTGCGCACCGAGACCAAACTCGGCACTGGCACGGCCTCCGTGCCCTCCGCCGCCGTGTCCGTCGCCACGAAGATTTTCGGCAATCTGGCGGGCCGCTCGGCGATTATCCTCGGGGCGGGGGACATGGCCGAGCTCGCTGCGACGTGCCTCATCGCTGAAGGCGCTCAGGTTACCATCGTCGCGAACCGCACCTACGAGCGCGCGCGCGCCATCGCCGAGCAGCTCGGCGCGCGCGCGCTGACGCTCGAGGAAGCCTGGATCCATTTCGGGGACGCCGACATCGTCCTCTCGTCCACCGCGGCCCCGCACGCCGTGGTCACGTGGGAGCGTGTGGCGCCCGCGATCGCGAGCCGCCAGGGCCGGCCGCTCTGCATCCTCGATCTCGCCGTGCCGCGCGACGTCGAGCCCGCGGTGGCCCAGCTCGAGAACGTGTTCCTCTACGATGTGGACGATCTGCAGGCCGTGGCCGGACAGGCGGCCGCGCAGCGGCGCGGCGAGATTCCCGCCGCCGAGCATATCGTCAATGAGGAAGTGGAGCGCTTCTGGGCGTGGTACGGCGGACTCGCCGTGGTCCCGGCGTTGAAGGAGTTCCGCGAGCGACTGGACGCGTTGCGCGCCCTCGAGCTGGAGCGCGCAGTGCGCCGGCTCCAGCACCTCGCCCCGGAGGATCGCGAGCAGTTCGACCAATTCAGCCGGGCGCTGCTCAACAAGTTCCTGCATCAGCCGACCATGGCGCTGAAGGATGCCGCCGACCGGGGGCGCGCCTACGGGCTGCTCGAAGCCTTGAAGGAGCTATTCGGCCTGGAAAGCGGTGATCGCACCTAGCTTCGCCGGAGTCGCCCTGCCGCTCCAGGTCGGGCGCGCCGTCCCCACGACCCCGTGGGAGCTCGTGCTGACCTCGAGCCGCGAAACCAAGTTCGTCCTCGCGATCCTGGTCGTCTTCTCGCTGGTCTCGTGGTACCTGATCTTCCTCAAGTGGTGGCAGTTCCGGCGGCTCCGGGTACAGGCCGACCGCTTCATGATGGAGATCGACCGCGCTCCCCGCCTGAACGACGCCTACCACGTCGCGATGCGCCTGCCCGCTTCCCCGTACAACCGGCTGCTGCGCGAAGCGATCAACTTCTTCTCGGAGTTGAAGCCCGGCGGGCTCGGCGGAGGCGCCACCGTCGCGACCGACGCGGCGCGCACCCTCACCACGACCCAGCTCGAAGCCCTGCGCATGGTCTTGGGCAAGGAAGTCGCCGCCGAGCGGGACGCCGCGGCGCGTTTCATTCCCTGGCTCGCGACCTTCGGCTCCGTGAGCCCGCTGCTCGGGCTGCTCGGCACCGTGCTGGGCGTGATGGACGCGTTCATTGGAATCGCGATCGGTGGCTCGGGGAACATCGGAGCGGTGGCGCCGGGTGTGGCGGAGGCGCTGGTCACCACGGTGATGGGGCTCGCGGTGGCGGTGCCGTCGGTAATGGCCTACAACCTGTTCGTCAGCCGGTTGGGGCTGTTCGCCGGAGAGCTCGAGGGGTTCGCACAGGAAATCATCGCCACGATGGCGCGCGAGGGCTGGCTTTAGGTGGCCGGGCTCCTCGGCGGCGGCGGTCTGCGCGGCCACGGCGAGTTGCCGCTCAACGCGGACATCAATGTGACGTCGCTCGTGGACGTGGCGTTCGTCCTATTGATCATTTTCATGATCACCGCACCGATCATGCAGGGCGGGGTCGACGTGCGGCTGCCGCGCGCGGAAGCGCGGCCGCTCGAGCCCAAGTCGGGGCTCGTGATCACCCTCGACCGAGCCGGCAAGATCTACATCGAGCAGGCGCCGCTGTCCTACGAAGATTTCCGTGCGACATTCCCCGCCTTCGTGCGTAGCAAACACCCGACCGGGATCTACCTCCGGGCGGACGGCCGTGTCCCCTACAGCGATGTCGTACAGGTGCTCGCGGTGATTCGCACGTCGGGAGTCAGCGACGTGGGCCTGATCGCCGAGCCGGAAGTGATCGACCGATGAGAATGCGCCGCCGCCTCCCGAGCAATGCCGGGTTCGGTGTGGCGGGCAGCGCGCTGATCCACGGGATGGCCGGAGTCGCGCTGATCGTGGGCGCCGCCCACCCCCGGCCGGCCCCGCCGGTGTATAAGGTCCAGCTGGTCGCTGCGCCGGCGCCGACCGACGAGATCCGCAAGGCCCCGACCGCCGTGCCGCGGCCCGCCGCCGAGCCGCCCGCGCCGGTGTCGAAGCCCAAGCCTGCGCCGAAGAGTGCCGCCTCGCGGGCGGTCCCGCCGGACGCGCCGAGCGCCGTGCGCCGGGAAACCGCGCCTCGGACCACGTCCCCGACCACCCCGCTCCCCGGTGAGCAACCGTCGACCGGGAACGACGTGGCCACGATCAGTACCGAAGGCATCGCGTTCCCATTCCCGGAGTATTTACAGAACATCATGACGCAGGTTCTCCAGCGCTGGCAGCATCCCCTCCGCCGATCCCCGCTCGATGCGGAGGTGTCGTTCTTCATCCAGCGCGACGGCGGCGTCACTGACCTGCAATTCGTCAAACGCTCCGGGGACTTCGGGTACGACCTGGAGGCGCAAGGAGCGATCGAGGAGGCGGGGCGCTTCAAGGCGTTCGGGCCGCTGCCGCGCGGATGGACCGCGGACGTGCTGTTCGTCCGGTTCTACTTCAGGCCGGTACCCGGGCAGTGACGGCGGTCGGGCGGTCAGGCCGTCTGGCGGTCGGCCTGGCGATGCTTCTGACCGCCCGACCGGCTGACCGCTTGACCGCCCAAGACACCTCCGCCATCGACCGCGGCGTGCGCATCGGGATCACCTATCGGCCCGGTGTGCGGCCCGGCGTCGTGCTCGTGCCGGACCGCGAGACCGGCTTCGATTCGGTGCGCGCGATTGTGTTGCGGGATCTCGACTACAGCGACCGGTTCGAGATGATCACGCTCCCTGGGGCGGATTCGATGCCCGCCGCCACGGCGCCCCCCACGGCCGCGCGCGCGGCCTCCAGGGGCCCCTCGTCCGGGCCGGCGTCGGGGGGGCTCAACTATCCCCTCTACCGGGCTCTCGGCGCCGACTTCGCGCTCTCCCTGACGCGCGTTGGCGACACGGCCCAGGTGACGGTCCACGACGTCGCCGCCGGAGCGGTGCGGCGCGTGGTCAAGGTGGCGCTCCCTCCGGTGCCGTCGTCCCGATTCCGCATGGCCGTGCACCGGCTCGCGGATCAGATCGTCGACGCGAGCATTGGCATCGGGGGGGTCGCGGCCACACGCCTGCTGTTCGTCATCGACGGCAAGCTCCAGGTGATCGACGCCGACGGCACTGGCTTCAAACAGATCCTGTCCGCGGGGGATCGCGAGATCCTGTCGCCGCAATGGGATCACGAGGGGCGGCGCATCGTGTTCATGGAGTTCTGGTCCGGGCACGGCCAGCTGTTCGTGCAGGACATGGCGAGCGGGAAGCGTCGAGCCATCACCGACGGGAAGACGCTCGACTTCACCCCGGCGTTCTCGCCGGACGGGAAGACGCTGGCGTTCAGTCGCGCAATCGAAGAGGGCACGGATGTCTACACCCTTAACATTAATACCAACTGTTGTTTACAACGCTTGACCGTGGGACGCTTTTCTGACAACTTGTCTCCAGCTTTCGGTCCCGACGGGCAACGCATTGCTTTTGTCTCCACCAGAGCCGGGTTAGCGCAAGTTTACGTCATGGCGGCCGACGGCACGGATCAGCAGCTCTTCGCGCCGTTCGACTACGGGGTGACCGGCGCATCCAACGCGCCCGACTGGTCGCCCGACGGGCAAGCGGTGGCTTTCCACCGTGGGGTGGAAGGCACGCCCCAGATCTTCGTGCTCGACGTACGGAGCCGCACCGCCCGTCAGCTCACTTCCCTGGGGCGCAACGAGGACCCGACGTGGGCGCCCGACAGCCGGCACTTGGCCTTTGTATCCGATCGCTCGGGGTTTCGGCAACTCTGGGTGATCGATGTGGAAACCGGCCGCATCCGACCGCTGCTCCAGCAGAGTGGCATTAGGCTCCCGGCCTGGTCTCCGCGGCTTCCCGAGGTGGAAGCGTCTACTAACTAACTTATTTGGAGAGCGCCCGATATGAAACATCCCCTGCTGCCGTTGTTGGCTGGTCTCATCCTCGCAGGCGCTGCCTGCGGAGGAAAGAAGCCCGAGCCCGTGACTCCCGCTCCGCAGGCTAACGCAGATTCGGCTGCGGCGGCGAGGGCCCGCCAGGATTCGATCGCAGCGGCAGAGACTGCCCGTGCCCGTGAAGAGGCCGACCGCTTGGCACGGCAGCGTACGGCCGATTCACTGGCCGCGCTCGGCCGGAGCACCGAAGCGGTGCGCACACTGCTCGCCACGATGATCCACTTCGACTTCGACAAGTCGAACATCCGGCCCGGGGACGCCAGCGTTCTGGACCAGAAGATTTCGATTCTAGGGGCGAATCGCAACGTGCGTATCCGGATTGCGGGACACTGCGACGAGCGCGGCTCGGATGAGTACAACCTGGCGCTCGGGAACCGCCGCGCGACGTCCGCGAAGCAGTACCTCGTGAGCCACGGCATTGACGCCGGCCGCGTGGAGACCCAATCCTTCGGCGAGGAGCGGCCGCTCGATCCCGGGCACTCTGAGGAGGCCTGGTCCCAGAATCGCCGCGACGAGACCGAAATCTTGAGCGGCGGCGATGCCTTGAGACAGCCGTAAGGCGCGCAGTTGCGCCGCATACTGTCCGCGTCGGTCGGCGTCGCGCTACTCGCCGGATGCGCTCTCAAAGGGGACGTCCGGCGAGTGGAGCTCCAGGTCGCTGCGCTGAAGGACCAGATGGAGGGCGCGCAGGCCGCGCGGAAAGCACAAATCGATTCGGTGCTCACGGTCCTCGCCGCGTTGAGGCAGATCCTGGCTGCCCAACAGGCCTACCTCGTGCAGATGCGTGGCGATTTCCGGACGGACGTGCTGGC
>JBGPIJ010000075.1:0-11420 GCA_041484865.1 Gemmatimonadota bacterium | reverse complement strand
GGCTTGCTGGCGGGAATCAACCTGGCGCGCCGGCTGCAGGAAAAGGCGCCCGAGGTGCCGCCCCCGACCACGATGCTCGGGGGCCTCTACCGGTACCTGCGGGAGGCGGACCCGGCCCACTTTCAGCCGATGAACGCCAACTTCGGCTTGCTGGAGCCGCTCGAGGGGAAGGTGAAGAAGGATCGGAAGAAGGAGCTGCTCGTCGAGCGGGCGCAGGCGGATTTCGCGGCCTGGGCGGCGAGGCTCGAGTAGTCATGCCCGGCACCACGCCCCCCCAGATCACCGAATTCCTCACCCACCTCGAGAAGGAACGCGGGCAGTCGCCCCATACCGTCAAGGCGTATGGCCGCGACCTCGAGGCGTTCACCGACTTCTGCGACCGGCACTACGGCCCGGGCTGGACCTGGACCACCGTCGACCGGCTCGGCCTGCGAGGGTTCCTGGGCGAGCTGCAGCGCCGCGGACTTGCCAAGCGCTCGGCCGCGAGGGCGCTCTCGGCGGTGCGGAGCCTCTACCGGTTCCTTCAGGAGCATCACGGGGTCGCCGCCGGTGTGGCCCGGTCGGCGCGGGTGCCGAAGCTCGACAAGCGTCTCCCCGCCTATCTCGACCGGCAGCAGACCGACCGGCTCTTCGAGTGGGCCGAGTCGCGGGCTGGGGGAGACGAGTTCGGTCCCACCCGGGATCTCGCCATCCTCGAGCTGTTCTACTCGACGGGGATTCGCCTCTCGGAGCTGAGCGGGATGAATCTCGAGGACCTCGACCTCCTCTCCGATCAGGCCAAGGTGCGAGGCAAGGGGCGGAAGGAGCGGATCGTGCCGGTCGGATCGCGGGCGGTGCTGGCGCTGCGCCGCTATCTTCACCTCCGGGAGGCGATGCCCGTACGTCGCGGAGCCGACCGGCGGGCCGTGTTCGTGAGCCGCCAGGGCCGGAGGCTGGCGTCGCGCAGTGTCCAGCGCCTCGTCCACGTGATGTTCGACGCGATCGGCGGCGAGCACCTGAGGGTGCACTCGCTGCGGCACACCTTCGCCACCCACATGCTCGACGCGGGGGCCGACCTGCGCGCCGTGCAGGAGCTGCTGGGGCATGCGTCGCTCAGCACCACGCAGATCTACACCCATACGAGCGTCGAGCGGCTGAAGAAGGTGTACAACCAGGCGCATCCGAGGGCGTAAATGACTTTCCACGGCACCACCATCCTCGCCGTCCGCAAAGATGGCCGCGTCGCCCTTGGCGGCGACGGCCAGGTGACCATCGGCGAGACCGTCGTCAAGGCGCACTCGACCAAGGTTCGCGCCCTCAAGGGCGGCAAGGTGCTCGCCGGCTTTGCGGGCTCGGTGGCCGATGCGCTGACGCTCTACGAGAAGTTCGAGGAGAAGCTCGAACGCTACCCCGGCAATCTTCCGCGAGCCGCCGTCGAGCTGGCCAAGGACTGGCGGAGCGACCGCATCCTCCGGCGTCTCGAGGCCCTGCTGGTCGTCGCGGCGCTCGAGCACTGCTTCCTGCTGAGCGGCGCCGGCGAGCTGATCGAGCCCGACGACGGCGTCATCGCGGTCGGGTCGGGCGGCAACTACGCCCTCGCCGCCGCCCGGGCGCTGCTGCCGCTCGAGGGCCACACCGCGCGCGACATCGTGCAGGGTTCGCTCGAGATCGCGGCCGATATCTGCGTGTTCACGAACCGGCACATCACGGTGCTCGAATTGCCCTCGAACGGATGATTCGGCCCGCGACCGGCACACTGCGACTTGCGACAAGTGACTCCAGATGACTGACATGGCCACCCCGATCGCCGATCAGACCGACGTCCCCGCTCCCTTGCCCTGGCTCGAGGAGATGCCCCCGCGCCAGATCGTCGCCGAGCTCGACCGCTACATCGTCGGGCAGGAGGCGGCCAAGAAGGCGGTGGCGATCGCCGTGCGGAACCGGTGGCGCCGAGCCCAGGCCCCCGACGACATCCGGGACGAGATCACCCCGTACAACATCATCATGATCGGCCCTACCGGCGTCGGTAAGACCGAAGTCGCCCGTCGGCTGGCCCGCCTGAGCGGCGCGCCGTTCATCAAGGTCGAGGCCTCCAAGTTCACCGAGGTGGGCTACGTCGGCCGCGACGCCGAATCGATGGTGCGCGACCTGGTGGACGCCGCGATCAACATGGTGCGGACCGAGCGGGAGGACGAGGTCTACCCCCAGGCGGAGCAGAAGGCCGATGAGCGCCTGCTCGACCTCCTCCTGCCCGCGCCGCCCGCGCCGCCGCCGCCGGCCGATCGGGCCGACAAGGGCGAGCGCCCGCCGGTCTTCGTGGTCTCGACCAGCGGCCAGGCGAAGGCGGAGCAGCCGGCCAGCGGGGAGGACGAGCGGCGCCAGCGCTCCCGCGAGAAGCTCCGCGAGATGCTGACCGACGGCCGGCTCGACGACCGTGAGGTGGAGATCGAGGTCGCCCCGCAGAGCTTCCCGATGATGGAGTTCATGCAGCCGCTCCAGGGGATGGAGGGGGCCGACATCAACTTCACCGAGATGCTCCAGGAGATGTTGCCCAAGCGCAAGAAGCGCCGCACGGTCAAGGTGCCCGAGGCGCGCCGGGTGCTGGTGGACGAGGAGCTCAAGAAGCTGGTGGACATGGACGACGTGGTGAATGAGGCGCTCGACCGGGTCGAGAATCACGGCATCATCTTCATCGACGAGATCGACAAGATCGCCGGGGAGCGGGGCACGGCGGGCGGGCCCGACGTTTCGCGGGAAGGGGTGCAGCGGGACCTCCTCCCGATCGTGGAGGGGTCCACCGTCCAGACCCGCTACGGGTTCGTGCGCACGGATCACATTCTGTTCATCGCGGCCGGCGCGTTCCACGTGGCCAAGCCCTCGGACTTGATCCCCGAGCTCCAAGGGCGGTTTCCGATCCGGGTCGAGCTCTCATCGCTCGGGGAAGCCGACTTCGTCCGCATCATGACGGAGCCCGAGAACGCCCTCACGAAGCAATACGCCGCCCTCTGCGCCACCGAAGGCGCCACGCTCGAGTTCACCGCCGACGGCGTGCGCGAGGTCGCCCGCATCGCGGCCAAGGTCAACGAGCAGCTCGAGAACATCGGCGCGCGCCGCCTGCACACCGTGATGACGACCCTGCTGGAAGACGTGCTGTTCGAGCTTCCCGAGTACCCCGAGAAGCACATCGTGATCGACGCGACGGTCGTGCGCGACCGGCTGGCGAAGATCGCGAGCGACGAAGACCTGCGCCGCTACATCCTGTAAGCCGGTCGCCCCAGCCTTGTCACTAGCCGCGGGGACGCGTAGAATCCCCGCACCCTGTCATTTTGACCGATCTCGAGACTTCATGGCCAAACGGGACTTTCTCGCTATCGCCGACCTCACAAAGGAAGAGGTGCACCGCCTGATGGACACGGCGGAGCGGATGAAGCGGGGGAGCTACCGCGCCACGCCGCTGGCCGGGAAAACCCTGGCGATGATCTTCGCCAAATCGAGCACGCGGACCCGTGTCTCGTTCGAAGTTGGAACCTACCAGCTCGGCGGCAAGGCCCTGTTTTTGTCCTCCCGGGACATCCAGCTCGGCCGTGGCGAGCCGGTCTCGGACACGGCGCGGGTGCTGTCCCGCTACGTGGACGGCATCATGATCAGGACATTCGATCACGCGGAGGTGGAGGAGCTGGCGCGCTGCGCCACCGTGCCGGTGATCAACGGGCTCACCGATCTCATGCACCCCTGCCAGGTGCTCGCCGACCTGTTCACCGTGAGAGAAGCGTTCGGGGGCTGGGAAGGGAAGCGGGTGGCGTGGATCGGGGACGGCAACAACATGGCGAACAGCTGGATCGAGGCGGCCGGACTGCTCGGCTTCGAGCTGCGCCTCGCCTGTCCCGAAGGCTTCGAGCCGTCCCGCGCGATCTGGGAACGGGCGCAGGCCAGGACCGGGTCGTGTCTCGTCGTGACCGACGTGCCCGAGGAGGCGGTCGAGGGCGCGCACGTCGTCAACACCGACGTGTGGGCGTCCATGGGACAGGAAGCCGAGGCGGAGGCGCGCCGCGATGCCTTCAAGGGCTACACCGTCGATGCCGACCTCATGAAGCGCGCGGACCCGGGGGCCATTTTTCTGCACTGCCTGCCGGCACATCGCGGGGAAGAGGTGACGGCCGAGGTGATCGAAGGGCCGCAGTCGCGGGTCTGGGACGAGGCGGAGAACCGGCTGCACGTGCAGAAGGCTTTGCTCGCCACACTCATGGGATGACGGAGCACGAGGGGAAGATGCCAACCGGTCAGCTGAAGCGCACGTCCTTGCACGCGCTGCACGCGAGTCTGGGCGCGAAGCTCGTTCCGTTCGGCGGATACGAGATGCCCGTCCACTACCGCGACGGTATCGGTGCCGAGCATCGCGCGGTCCGCGAGCGGGTAGGGGTGTTCGACATCTCGCACATGGGAGAATTCGAGATCACGGGCCCCGACCGGAACGCGTTCCTGCAGCGGGTGACGTGCAACGACGTCGGGGGCCTGAAGCCCGGGCAAGCGCAGTACACGGCCTTGCTCACCGAGCAGGGGACGTTCGTGGACGACTGCGTGGCGTACCGATTCGCCGATAAGCTGATGCTCGTCGTCAACGCGGCGAACATCGCGAAGGACTGGGCGCAGATCGTGACGCACAAGCGCGGCGCGAACGTGAGGCTGCGGGACATCTCGGACGAGACGGGCCTGCTCGCGGTGCAGGGACCCAAAGCGGAATCGCTGCTCGCGCCCCTCACCACCGCCGGAATCGCGCTGCTCCCCTACTATCACTTCGTCGAAGGGAAAGTGGCGGGCGTGGAATGCTTCATCTCCCGCACCGGCTACACGGGAGAAGACGGCTTCGAGCTGTATTGCCGGAGCGGAGACCTGGAGACACTGTGGCACGCGCTCGCGGGCGAGGGGCGCGCGGCGCCGTGCGGCCTCGGCGCCCGGGACACGCTGCGCCTGGAAGCGGGATATCCGCTCTACGGCAACGACATCGACGACACCGTGACGCCGCTCGAAGCCGGGCTCGGCTGGATCGTGAAGCTGGACAAGGGGGCGGAGTTCGTCGGCCAGGCGTCGCTCAAGCGACAAAAGCTCGCGGGCGTAAAGCGGCGGCTCGCTGGCTTCCGCGTCCTCGAGCCGCGCGCGGTCGCGCGCCCGGGATACGACGTGTACGTGGAGGGACGCCGCGTGGACGCGGTGCGCAGCGGGACCGTGACGCCGACGGCGAACTCCGCGCTCGGACTTGCGTATCTCCCGGTCGAGCAGGCGCGCCCGGGGACGCGATTCGAGATCGACGTGCGTGGGAAGCGGGTCGCGGCGGAGGTCGTGAAGCTGCCGTTCGTGCCGCACCGCACCTTTCGGGCGACGGCGCCGGTCGGCTGAGTGCGCGCGTCATGCGGCTCGGCATTCTGACCATCTCGGACTCGGGGGCGGCCGGGGAGCGCGCCGACCTGTCGGGGAACGCGATCTTCGACTGGGCGGTCGAACGCGGCGACGAGGTGGTGGTGCGGAGCACGGTGCCGGACGAGACGAACCGCATCGCGGGCAAGCTCGCCCGCTGGGCGGACTCGGGAGAGATGGACGTGATTCTGACGACGGGCGGTACCGGGCTCGCGCCGCGCGACGTGACCCCCGAGGCCACGACCGCGGTGCTCGAGCGCCCGGCGCCCGGGATCGCCGAAGCGCTGCGGGCGACGGCGGGCCCCAAGTTCCCCCGCGCCTGGCTCTCGGGTGGCGTGGCGGGCACGCGCGGCAAGACGCTGATCGTCAACCTCCCCGGTTCGACGAGTGGCGTCCGGGACGGCCTCTCGGTACTCGGCGGCATCGTCGATCATGCCGTAGAGCTGGTGCGCGGAGAACGGGTCACCCACTGATGTCCAATCGCGCCCTGATCACCAACGACGATCTCGAGCACGCCGTACGCATCAACGCGCAGCTCGAGGCGGCGGGATTCGAAACGCGGATGGCGTCCTCGTTCGACGATCCGCGCCCCCTCATGCAGAGCGCCGAGCGGGCGCCGGACTGCGTGATCATCACCGGGGGCCTGCACGAGGACGGAGCGTCGCACCTCCTGGCCGCCGCCCGGGACCATTCGATTTCCACGCTCGGCTTGGTGGAGCCGACCGAGCCGGACGCGACCGGGCTGGCGCGCGAACTCGGCCTCACGGCGTGGCTCATGAAGCCGGCCGAGCCGGTGGAGGTCGTGTCCACCGTCCGCCGCCTGCTCGAGCGCCGGCGCCTGCAGCAGCGCACCGGCATTCTCGGTGAATCCCCCGCCGTGCAGGAAGTCCTGGTCAAGATCGAACAGATGGCCCCCGTGAGCTCCACGGTGCTGCTCGAGGGGGAATCGGGGACGGGGAAGGAACTCGTGGCGCGCGCCCTGCACGACCTGTCGCCCCGACGCAACAGGCCGTTCATCGCCGTGAACTGCGCAGCCATTCCCGACACGCTTTTGGAGAGCGAACTGTTCGGGCACGAAAAAGGCGCATTCACAGGCGCGGCGGAGCGGCGGCTGGGACGCTTCGAGCTCGCGGACGGCGGGACCATCTTCCTCGACGAAGTAGGCGATATGGCGCCCGCCACGCAGGTGAAGCTGCTGCGCGTGCTCGAAGACCGGGAGTTCTTCCGGGTCGGCGGTACGCAGGCGATCAAGGTGGACGTCCGCGTGACCGCGGCGACCAACAAGTCGCTGCGGGAGGCGGTCACCCTGGGCCAGTTCCGCGACGATCTGTACTACCGGTTCAACGTGCTGTACATCTATCTCCCGCCGTTGCGGGAGCGACGTGGGGACATTCCGCTGCTGGTGCGCCGTTTCATCGCGGAAATCGCGACGGCCCACGATCGCGCGTTCCGGGGCATCACACCCGAGGCGCTGCAGATTCTCGTGGATGCGGATTGGCCGGGCAACGTGCGCCAGCTGCGCAATCTCGTCGAGTCGATGGTCGTGCTCGCCCCCGAAGGCGAGATCCGCGCGAGCGACATTCCGCGCGACGTGCGGGAGCGGAGCCGCGGGCTGCCGGTGCGGATGCCGAGCGCGACGCGCCAGATGGCGGGTCAGGAACTCGAGTTCATCTTCCGCAGCCTGGTCGAGTTGAAGCTGCAGCTCGAGGATCTGCGCCGCCGGGTCGAGGACCGGCCGCATCGCGTGGAGGTCATCGAGGTCGGGCCCGGCGCGCAGGTCGGCCCGGAGCCCGAGCCCCCGGCCGACGGCGAGATCGTGTACCGGCCGGGGATGACCATGGCCGAGGTCGAGCGTGCCACGATCGAGGCCGCCCTGCGGGAGACTAAGGCCAACCGGCGCAAGGCCGCCGAGCTGCTGGGGATCGGCGAGCGCACGCTGTATCGGAAGCTCAAGGAGTACGCCATAGCGTAGCCGATGCCGCACCGAATCGCGCGTGGACTTTAAGGTCAATCAGGAGTCGTGCGTCGCATGCCTCGCCTGCGTGCGGGTGTGCCCGTCCGACGCCGTGGGTGTCGAAGGCGATAAGGTCTGGATCGTCGACGACGCCTGTACGCGCTGCGGCATGTGCCTCCCCGCCTGCCCGCACGAGGCCATCTCGGCCGGTGGCGACCTGCAGCGGGCGACCGAGCTCGCGCGCCGCGGTGACGCCATCCTCATTCTCACCGTCGAATCGGCCGCCTATTTCTATCCCGCGACGCCCGAACAGGTTGTGAACGCCTGTTATGCCGCCGGTTTCCGCATCGTGCATCGCGGCGTCCTCGGGGATGAGCTGATCGCGCGCGAGTACTCGCGCGTGCTCGAAGACGAAGGCTGGGGCACGATGATCCGGAGCACCTGTCCCGTGATCGTCGAGACGATCCGCACGCAGTATCCCGAGCTCGTGCCCTATCTCGCCCCCGTCGCCACGCCGATCGCCGCCGAGGCCCGCTACCTGAAGCAGCTCTACGGGTTGCCGTCGGCCGTCGTGTACGCCGGCGTGTGCATCACGGAAGGCGGGGGCGAGGTGGATGCCGCGATCACCTTCACCGACTTGAAGACGTTATTGGTGCGCGCCGGGGTTCAGATCGAGGACCAACCCATGCACTTCACCCGCGTGCCCGAGGAGCGGCGCCGGCATTGGAGCACGGCCGGGGGGCTGCCCATCGAGGTCCTCATGGAGGAGCGCCAGTCGAGCCGCCGGTTCCGCAAGCTGCGCGGCCTCGGGCACCTCGAGGGGCTCGCTCGCGCGGTATCGGTCGATCGCATCGAGCTCGGGTTCGTCGATATCCTGCCGTGCGAGGGGTGCCTCGATCACCCGCTACTCGGGCCCAAGGAGGAGCTCTTCTGGCGCCGCGAGATCGTGGGCGCCACCGAGCCGGCGCGCGCGCGCGGTCCCGTGGTGGACGAGCCCGTGGCGGAGACGGTGCGGGTGGGGGCGGTGTTCCCGATCTGGAGGGAAGGCCGCCCCGCGCCGTCCGAGGCCGTGGAGCAGGTGCTGTCCGAGATCGGGCTCGCGCCCAACGGCCGCCCCTGGGACTGCGGCGCGTGCGGGTACCGGTCCTGCCGGGCGTTTGCCGCCGCGGCGGAACTGGGGCGGACGACCCTCAAGTCCTGCCCTCCCTATCTCGAGAAGCAGGCCCGGGAGGCCCAGCTCCAGGCGGCGGTGGACTCGCTCACGGGGCTCGCGACCTTCCGCGTGCTGCGCGACCGGCTCGCGAGCGAAGCGGCGCGCAGCTCGCGCACCGCGGACTCCTTTGCCGTGCTGTTCGTCGATCTTGACAACTTCAAGCAAATCAACGACGAGTTCGGGCACGAGGCCGGCAACGAAGTCCTGCGGAGCGCTTCCCGGTCGTTCGCGTCCCTGATCCGCTCGACGGACCTCGCCGCGCGCTACGGTGGCGACGAGTTCGTGCTGGTCCTGGTGCGCACCGGGTTGGCGGGGGCGGGCGTCGTCGCGGAGAAAGTGCGGGCCGACATCGAGGCCGTCGGACGGCGGCTGGGCTATCCAGAGGGGCTTGTGACCGTTAGCATTGGTGTCGCCGAAGCGCGTCCAGAGATGGGCTCCGAGCGCGATGACGTGCTCGTCGCGGCCGACCGCGCGTTGTACCGCGCCAAGCAGCTGGGCCGCAATCGGGTCGAAACGGGGGAGGGGTGACGTGACGCTTTCGAACCCGGCCGAATCATCCGGCGACGGGGAGCGCATGCCGCTAACGATGGGGCCTTCAGGGCAGCCGCCGGACCCCTGGGGGGTCAAGCGCGTCGAGAATCTCATCTCCAGCCTGACCGGAGTCCTCTCCGCGCGGGTGGTGGTGACCGCTCAAGGGGAGGTGAGCGAGGTCCACGTCCTCACCGCCAGCGACATCCAGCCGAAGCAGATGGTCCGCAACATCGAGTCGGCGCTCATGGCGCAGCTCAGCCTCAAGATCGACCACCGCAAGATCAGCATTGCCCAGACCGCCGACGTGCGGCCGATCGAGGCGTTGCAGCAGGAAGCGATCAATGCGCGCGCCAAGAAGCGCGTCGTGGTATTCCAGGGACTGGAGGTCCGGCCGTCGGAGCGGGCGCATCGCGTGCTGGTGCGGGTCAAGCTTTCCTTCGAGGACCGCGAGGCCGAGTCGGAGCAGGAGGGGACCGACACGGTGCGGAATCGGGTGGAGGCAGCGGCGCGGGCGGCCGTGCTCTCTCTCGAGGAGCTTTTGCCGGACGACTCGGTGGCGCTCGAGGGCGCTCAGATCGTCGAAGCATTCGACCGGAAGTTCGTCCTCGTGGCGGTGCATGGCCTCGGTAGCCGGGACGCGCGGCTCTTGGCCGGCACCTGCGAGATCAGGGAAAATCCCGAGCGCAGCGCGGTACTCGCGGTGTTGGATGCAACCAATCGTTGGGCTGATGCTCGCCGGTAATTCATTGTAGGACAATCAGTTAACAACTAAATCGTCGAGGGGATTCCTGGCCCCGCAAGGGTACTCTTGCGGGGTTCCTATTTTGGCGGTATTTCGGGTTGCGCGCGTTGGCAGGTGGATCACCTTAGATCGAATGGATTAACCCCTGTGAGTCCTGTTCGCATGAAAAAGTACTGGGGGACGCAACGAGTGGCGCGGGTGTGCCAGGTATCGCCCGCGACCGTGGCGCATTGGATCGATCAGGGACTCCTGAAGGGGCATAAGACGCCCACGGGGCGGCGCCGGGTCGAGGCCACCGAGCTCGTGAAGTTTCTCCGGGTGCGGGAGATGGCGGTGCCGACCGACTTGCGGGACGCGATGGGCCGCGACGTGATCGTGGTAGTGGACGACGAGCCGATCTACATGCAGGCCGTGCTGAAGACGATCGCGAGGAGTGACCTGGGTGTCGAGGTGGCGACCGCTACGAACGGCGTGGACGCGCTGCTCGAGATCGGCCGAGTGCGGCCGTCGGTCATCGTGCTCGACTTCCGGCTGCCCGATCTGAACGCGGCGCAGGTGATCGAGCGACTGCTCGAGCCGGGGCGCCAGCTGGACGCCGAAGTGCTGGTGGTGACGGGCGGCGTGCGAGAGGAAGACATCAAACAGCTGCGGGATGTCGGCGTGAAGACGATCGTCAACAAGGCGGAGGGCATCGACGTGCTGATCGACGCGATCCGGCAAGCGTTAGTGAGGCGGATGGCGGCGTAGGCTGCTGGCTAAGCAGGCGGGTACGGGTTTCTCAAGTTCAACCACCATGCGAGGAGCATAGAGCGAAAGAGAAGAAGTAGCCCCCGGGCGTCGCGGAGAGCGAAGCCGAGCGGACGGTAGACGAGCGGAGCGTCGGGTACGCTTTAGCGAGGCGTACCACACCACAAAAGTCTCTCGAGCAAGACTCGCAGGACTTGAAGGGGGGTGACGCTCAATGTTAGGTGCACTCAAACTGCTCGCGATACTAGTTGGAACCGTTCTTCGAGCCTTTATATCCGCGGAGGAACAGATTCATTGGTAGGCTGTCTTGGGGGCACTTCTTCCCTTCGTTTGCCTCGACCCTATGGATAGGGCCACAGTTCGCGGAGAACGCCTGATCAAGGCGTATGTCTCGACGGTTGTCGTGGGCGCAATTTTGGCGCTCATCGTCGCGGCATTTGGCCAGAGCTGGAACGACTCCCACTCCTTCCTCAACGCCTTGGTGGGAATTGTTGCTGTGGCTCTCGCGGCCGAGCTGATGTGGGTGAGCCTCCACGTCGGTAGCTCTGTGCTATCAATCTCGTTCATCCCCTTTCTCGCTGGCATTTTCCTTTTTCCACCCCTGTGGGTCATGCTGCTCGGAGGGTCAGTCGTTTTTGCCGTTGAGGCCTGGATTCGCAAGAAACCGTGGATCAAGGTGGTCTTCAACAGTTCGAAGGAGGTGCTGACTTTGGGAGCCGCCAGTGCCCTCTTCGCTGTGCTCGGAGGGCAACCCTCGACGGAGACGTTCCACGTCTCCGTTTTGGCGATGATGACAGCAGGCATTGTATACATCTTGATCAACCGTGCTGCGGTAAGTCACG
>JBGPIJ010000074.1:0-11554 GCA_041484865.1 Gemmatimonadota bacterium | reverse complement strand
GTGATCGCGGCCGTACACGTCCGCCGCCACCGCGCGGAGAACGAGCGGCTCCAGGTGGCGCTCGAACAGGTGCTCGACCGTCTGGAGCGCGGCGAGGTCCGTCCCAACTCCAGGCTCGCCGGTCCCGCGGCGGCAACCCTGGGCCGGATCGCCGACGAGCTGAAGCGGACATTCGACTTCTGATGCCCTCATGACCGACGTCCGGCGGGTCGGCGTGCTCGGCTGCGGATTGATGGGCACCGGGATCGCCCAGGTCGCCGCCGCCGCCGGTTACGACACGGTGGTGCGGGACGTGGCGCCCGAGATCTGGACCCGCGCGCGCGCCAACATCGAAAAGTCGCTCGGCAAGTTCGTCGAAAAAGCGAAGCTCACGCCCGCCGATCGGGACGCGACGCTGCGCCGCCTGACGTTCACGACGGCGACGAGCGATCTCCAGCGCTGCGATATCATCATCGAGGCCGTGTCCGAGGATCTCGAGCTCAAGAACGGCCTCTGGAAAGAGCTCGACCGGTTGTGCGGACCGAGCACGATCTTCGCTTCGAACACGTCGAGCCTCACGATCGTCGCGATGGCCGCGGCCACGAAGCGTGCCGACCGCTTCGTGGGCCTCCACTTTTTCAATCCTGTTCCCCTGATGCAGCTCGTCGAAGTCGTCCGCACGGTGACCACGTCGGACGCCACGTACGCGCGCGCGCTGGCGTTCGCCACGTCCCTCGGCAAGGTCCCGGTGGCGGCGCAGGACGTGTCGGGGTTCCTCGTCAACCTGCTGCTCGTGCCGTATCTCCTCGACGCGATTCGCGTCGTGGAGCGGCGCATCGGGAGCGTCGCGGACGTCGATCAGGCGATGCAGCTCGGATGCGGGTACCCGATGGGGCCGCTCACGCTGCTCGACTTCGTCGGGCTCGACACGACGCACAGGATCGCGGAGATCATGTTCGACGAGTACCGCGAACCACGCTACGCCCCGCCGCCGCTCCTCAAGCGGATGGTCCTGGCGGGCATGACCGGACGGAAGAGCGGAAAGGGATTCTACGACTATTCGGTAGACCCGCCGAAGGTCTCGGACCTCGGCCTCTAGTCTTTCTCCCTACCACCACAGGAGCGTCCGTGCGCATTCTGGGCTACGACTGGCCGCAGCTGCACGCCGCGCTGAACGATCTCCCTGCCGCTCTCCTACTCGTGACCGTGTTGTTCGATTGGGGAGCCGTGATCACGAAACGCGAGACGCTGCGCGCCGCAGCACTCTGGACTCTGTGGGCCGGCGTCATCGGCGGCTGGGCCGCGGTGCTCACCGGGCTCCTCGCCGAAGATGCGATCGACCATGGACCGGCGATTCACGCGCTCATGGAGGATCACGAGTCGCACGCGCTCGTGACGATGGGGTTCTTCACGGTGGTGCTCGTCTACAAGCTGTTCCGGCGCGCCATGCTGTCACGCCCCGAAGAGTACGCGATGCGCCTTCTATCGCTCCTCGGGCTCGTCGGAGTCATCTGGACCGCGCGCATCGGTGGTGAGATGTACTTCGAGCATGCGGCCGGGGTGCCGACGGCGGTGTTCGGCCCCGAGACACAAAACCGGGCGCTGAGCCACGGGGGTCACCCGCACGACGACGATCACGATCACGATCATTGATCCCATGCGGAATTCGGAAATCGGACTGCGGAATTGTGGAGGAGGGTTCGAGCCGCTGCGGCCGCTGCCAGGCTCGACGACGGGCCGTTCCATTCCGACTTCCGCATTCCGAATTCCGCATTTCGCTCTGATCCTGCTTCTCGCCTCCTGCAACCCCGCCACCACGCGTCCCGACTTTTACCCGCTGCCGCAGGCACCGCGCGCGCTGCTCTTCGCGAGGCGTGAGCGGGTCATCCCCATTCTCGAGACGTTGGTGACGGCAGAAAGCCTGCGGGTGAAGCGGGCCAGTACGGTCGACGGCTATCTCGAGACGGATTGGTACGACCTGCGGACACACCGTTCCTACCGGGACAACGGCTACGTCCCCGACCTCGCGCACACGGTCAAGCTGCGGTGCTGGGCCGATCCCTACGTGCCGAGCCGGACGATTTTGACGATCGAAGCGGTGTATCGCCCGCGTTACGACCCATCGCGGGTGGAGCGGGAACTGGAAGCGATCGTTCCGCTAGATCGCGAGGGACACGCGC
Organism: Gemmatimonadota bacterium; assembly: GCA_041484865.1. Lineage (GTDB taxonomy): Bacteria > Gemmatimonadota > Gemmatimonadetes > Gemmatimonadales > GWC2-71-9 > AG25. The sequence goes on along the minus strand of JBGPIJ010000074.1, from coordinate 9,395 downwards.
TGGTGGAGTCGCTGCTCAAGCGCGCGCGGGAGCGTTTTGGGTCGCCGAAGGGGGCGCACTCTCCCTAGGCTGGGCCTCAGCCCCGACCAGAGAGCGCACCCAGCGCTCCATGACGTCGAGGTCGAGCATCGCGTCCCGGCACGGGCCGTTGGGGAGCTGCATCGTGAGGCCGAGCACGGGAAGCTTGCCGGCCACGTCACGCAAACCCGTCATCATGTCCCGCTCGCAGGCGACCGCCACCACGGCGCGGGGACGGCGCTCGCGGATCACGCGGCGCGCGAGCTGACCGCGAGTGGCGACGAACACGGGCACCTCGTAGCGGCCGGCGATCGCGAGCACGCCGTCGAGCGCCTGCTTCGACAGACACCGGGGAATGAGCACCAGCAGCTCTCCGGTGCCCACCCGCCGCCCGCGCCGCTCGGCGAGCGCGTTGTAGATATCGATCGCGGCGTGCTCGACGCGATCGCGCCGCCCGAACGCCCGGGCGACGAACGATGTGAGGCTCATGAGCCGGAGGTAGGGGCCTCGCTCGAGCAGACGCTCGGGGAGGAGCGGCACGCCTCCGTAAAAGGAAACGAGGAGCGCCACGAACCAGAGCGCGGCAACTCCGAATGCGGCGCCGATCATCCACCCGACCGCGACGGGAAGGGCGCGGAACAAGAGGGCGAGCCGCGGCGCGAGCACGTAGAGGAGTGCGGCGAGCAGGGCCGCCCCGGCGCAGAGCGTCAGGAGTGCGTAGCGGAAGAAGAGCGCCGGCGCGGCCGAGAAGTCGCCCCCGTTGGGAAGGGGCCGGCCGTCCCATTCGTCCCACTCGTGCCCGAGCCGGCGATCGGTTTCGATGTGGATGAGTTGCGCGCGCGGGGCGTCAGGCATGACGCAAGCATCATGTGCGCCCCGAGCGGTGTCAAGGCGAGCGGTGCGTGGTGCTTGGTGCGTGGTGCGTGGTAAGTTCTAGTCCCGTGACCTACTACGCACCACAGCCCACGCACCCGGCGCTCCTCACCGATTCGCGCACCCTCGCCGCCTACTCGGAAGGGGCAGGGATCTACCGCATTGTGCCGCGGGCCGTGGCCCTGCCGCGTGGAGTCGAAGACCTCCAGCAGGTCGTCCGCTGGGCCGTCGAGACGCGCACCCCGCTCGTGCCCCGGGGGGCGGGGAGCGGCATGGGGGGGCGTAACGGCGGGCGCGGCGTCATCGTGGACCTGAGCCAGGGGTTCCACTGGCTGGCGCCGAGCTGGAGTGAGCGATCCGTCTGGACGGGCGCCTCCGTCACTGCGGGGGAGGTAAACGAGGCCGCGCGGCCCTTCGGGCTGCGCCTCGCACCCGATCCTTCGTCCAGCGCCTTCGCGACGTCGGGCGGCATGGCGGCGACGAACGCGGCTGGGCCCCGGTCGGTGCGCTGCGGCAGCGTGCGGGGCTGGATCGAGGCGATCGAGATCATCGAGCTCGAGGGGGCGCTGCGACGCGTCGAGCGAGGGGCCCGCGAGGGAACGAGCCGGTGGCACCTCGAGCCCGCCGCGCGAGCAGTCGTGCGGCAGCGCTTCCCCCGAACCCGCAAGAGTTCGAGCGGATACGCGCTCGACCGCCATGCCGAGACCGGGGACGAGCTGGACTTGCTGATCGGCTCCGAAGGGACGCTCGCGTTCATCACGGCGGTCGAGTGGCGGCTCGAGCCGATTCCGCCCGATGTCGGCGGCGCCGTGCTCGGGTTCGAGACTCTGCAGGCGCTCACCGAGGCCGTCCCCTACCTCGTCGCCCTCAACCCCTCAGCCGTCGAGCTGCTCGACGCGACCTTCCTCGACCTGGTCCGGGAGGCGGCCCCCGATCTGCCCGGCGGACTCGCGGGGCTGCTCCTCGTGGAGTTCGAGCGCGAGACGGCGGCGGCGGCGCGCGGCGTCGTGCGCGACGCCGTCCGCGGGCTGAAATCGCTCACGGTCCACGTGGAGACGGCGGTGGACCGCGCCGGGCTCGAGCGGCTGTGGGCGGTACGCCGACTCGCGAGTCCGGCGCTGGCGCGCCTCCCTGAGACGCGCCGTTCGTTGCAGATCGTCGAGGACGGGTGCGTGCCGCTCGGCCAGCTGGGTGCGTACGTCGACGGCATTCGGGCCGCCGCGGACCGCGTCGGCGTCCCGGTCGCCATCTTCGGCCACGCGGGAGACGGTCACGTACACGTCAACGCGCTGCCCGACACGACGCGGTCCGGCTGGCGGGAAGCGCTCACGGCGCTCTATGACGAGACGACCGACCTGCTCGTCCGCCTGGGCGGCGTCCCGAGCGGGGAGCACGGGGTGGGCCGCCTGCGGGCCGGCCTGCTCGAGCGGTTCTACGGATCGGAGATCATGGCGCAGTTCCGCGACCTGAAGTCGACGTACGATCCGCTGGGCATCCTCAACCCCGGCGTGATCGTTCCCGCGTCCGATTGGTCCCCGCTCGCGGACTTGAAGGTCGGGCCGGACGCCGCGCCCATTCCCGACGCCATTGCGCGGCGGCTACGCGAGACGGAGCGCAACGCCGCCTGGAGTGTGTCGAAGCTCGACCTCGCCACCTCCGCTGACACCTGACACCCACACCCGATACCGGCATGGAACTCTTCCGCGCGCCCCGTGTGACGCTCATAGCCCGTCCCCAGTTCCTCGAGCCGGAGCACCTGAAAGTCGAATGGCGCGGCGACGCCAGCGACGGCGAGCGGCTCGCCGAGTTCGCGGGGCGCATCTGCTACATGAGCCAGCACAACCCCGCGAACCGGGAAACCGCCGAGTACCTGGAGAACATCAAGAAGCAGGGACACGGCTCCGTGCTCGAGCACGCCGTGTACGTGCTGCTGATCGAAGGCATCTCGCGCTCCTGCTCGCACGAGCTGGTCCGCCACCGCGCGGGATTCGGCTACTCGCAGCTGTCGCAGCGCTACGTCGACGAGTCGCACGCCGCCTTTGTCGTCCCTCCGGCGATGCTGGGCGAACGGGAACTCGAGGCCGAGTGGGAGCGACAGGTCGCGGCGGCGCAGGACGCCTACGTCCGCGCGGTGGAATCGCTGCTGGAGCGCTACTCCTGGGTGACCGACAAGGTGCACCGCCGCAAGCTGGCGCGCGAAGCCGCGCGCAGCGTTCTGCCGAACGCGACCGAAGTGAAGATCGTCGTCTCGGCGAACGCGCGCGCGTGGCGCACGATGCTCGAGCTGCGGTGCGGTGAAGGCGCGGAGCTCGAGATTCGTCGTCTCGCGATCGCGTGTCTGCGGGTCCTGCAGCGCGAGGCGGTCGCGTTGTTCTCCGACTTCGAGATCTACATCGCCGACGACCGACACGAAGCCGCGCGCGTCGCGTACCACAAAGTCTGACGCGAAAAAAATCGCGCGTCCCTATTGCGCATCGTTCCTCTTTTTCATATTCTCTTATCCGACAACGCTTCGCTCGTGTCCAGGACCGCGATCCGCGCGGCCCTTTTTGTAGGAGGTCACCCGAGACCACATGCGCATCGGTCTCGCATACAACCAAAAGCCGGACCCCAACGCCGCCGACGAGCCTCCGAGTACCAGCGATGCGTTCGCGGAGTGGGACGAGCCCGCCACGATCGATGCCGTGGCTCAGGCGCTCGCCCGCTTCGGCACCGTACTCCGCCTCGAAGCGGATGAATCGTTTCCCCACAAACTCTCGCTCGCTCGCCCCGACATCGTCTTCAACATGGCCGAAGGCCGGCACGGCCAGAACCGCGAGTCGCTCGTCCCTGCCATCTGCGAATACTTCCGCGTGCGCTATACCGGCAGCGATCCGCTCGCGCTCGCCCTCGCGCTCCACAAGGGCCGTGCCAAGGAGCTGCTCGCGTTTCGCGGCGTGCCGACCCCGCCGTTCGTCTGCGTCGAGAATCCAGCCGACACCGCCCGGGTGACGCTGCCGTTTCCCGTGTTCGTGAAGCCGATCGCCGAGGGCTCGAGCATCGGCGTCTTCACCGAGAACCTGTGCACGTCGCCGGCGCAGCTGGACGAGCGCGTCCGCTGGCTCATCGCGCGCTACGCCGAGCCGGTCCTCGTGGAGACGTACCTGCCGGGCCCCGAGTTCACCGTCGCGATCCTGGGCAACGGCGCCGAGGCCTATTGCCTGCCGATCGTGGGTTTCGACTTCTCCACGCTGCCGGCGGGGGCCCCGCCCGTGTACGGCTATGAGGCGAAGTGGGTTTGGGACACCCCCGAGCAGCCGCTCGCGATCTTCCAATGTCCCGCGCCGGTCGCGCCCGCGCTGTACCGCGAAGTGGAGCGGACGGCGCTCGACGCGTATCACGCACTCGGCTGCCGCGACTGGTGCCGGGTGGACATTCGCGTCGATCGCTTCGGGGTGCCGAACGTCCTCGAGCTCAACCCGCTTCCCGGGATCATCCCCGACCCGGCGATGAACTCCTGTTTCCCGAAGGCCGCGCGGGCGGCGGGGTTGACCTACGACGAGCTGCTCCACGAGGTCCTCGGGATCGCGTGGCGGCGTCTCACGGGACGGGATCTCGCCGTCGACGCCGGTGTGGAGTCGCGACCGAGCTCCGCCCGGCGCCAATCGCACCCGGCGGCGGTGTCGGCGTGAGGGTCGCCGTCCTCTACGATCCCGGGGCCGCCGAATGGACCGCGGAAGACATTCGCAGCGTGATGACGGCCGTGAACCACGTCGCGCGCATCTTCACGGCACTTGGGCACGGCGTGCGGCGAGTGCCGGTGCGGCGCGACATGCGCTGGCTCCAGGGCGCGCGCGGCGCCGACCTCGTGTTCAATCTCTGCGAGGGCGTGCACGGGCGGAGCGAATGGGAGGAGCACGTCGTCGGGATGCTCGAGTTCGCCGGCATTCCGGTCACGGGCGCCGGGCTCTGGACGCTGAGCGCGTGCCGGCGCAAGACCGTCGCGAACGCTATCCTCGCCCAGGCCGGAATCCCCATCCCGCGGTGGACGGTGGCGCAGGGCAAGATCGACGACGATTTCCCGCTCCCCGCGATCGTCAAGCCGGCCGCCGAGGACGCCAGCGCCGGCTTGGACCGCGGCTCGGTCGTCACGGACCGGAAGGCGCTGCGGGCCCGCGTCGCGGCGATGACCGAGCAGTTCGACGAGGTGCTCGTCCAAGAGTACATCGCCGGACGCGAGTTCAACGTCGGCTTCGTCGGCGATCGGACGCTGCCCATCTCCGAGATCGACTTCACCACCATGCCACCGGGAAGCTGGCCGATCCTCACCTATGCGGCGAAATGGGACACCGGTTCCCCGGAGGACGTCGGGAGCATCCCCCTGTGCCCCGCCAACGTGTCGCAGAAAGTCGCCGACCGCATCGTCAAGGTCGCGGAGGCCTCCTGGCGAGCGATGCAGGGGAAGGGATACGGCCGGGTGGATCTGCGGCTGGACGAGCAGGGACGCCCCTGGGTGCTCGAGGTCAATCCGAACCCGGACCTGAACGACACCGCCGGCCTCTCCCGCATGGCGCAGGCGGTCGGGTGGAGCTATGCCGAGCTGGTGCGCCGCATCGCTGAAGTCGCGCTGCGAGAGGCGCAGGGCGCCAAGGCGGCACGTGAACTGCTCGCTCCGGCCCGTCGGCCACGCGCAGCGCGCACAGCTTGAGCGGCTGACTGCGTCCACCGGCGTATTCCGGCCGGAGGAGGTGGCCACCGCCGGGGAGCTCTTGGCGGAGAGCCTGGCGGGGGATGACGACTACCGCTTTCTCGGTGCGTACGACGGCGACGACTTCGTCGGCTACGCCTGCTGGGGGCCGACACCGGGGACGGCGGGCACGGCGGATCTCTACTGGATCGTCGTGGAACCGTCGCGTCATGGCCACGGCATCGGCACCGCGCTGCTTCGCGCGGTCGAAGAGCGGCTGACGGCTGACGGCTGTCGGTTGATCGTTGTCGAGACGTCTTCGCGCGACGACTATGCGGCAACCCGCGCCTTCTATGAGCGGCGCGGCTACACCAGAACCGCTGCGATCCCGGCGTACTACGCGCCGGGCGACGATCTGGTGATCTACCTCAAGGACCTGGGACATGGAGCCCTGGCAGGAGCTACTGCGTAAGCGAAGCATCGCGTCGCTGGAGGCGCTCGTCGCGAAGTTCGGCGCGGAGCACGTCCCCGACCTCGAGCGACTGCGGCAGGCGGCCGAGAACTTCGAGTTCCGGATCTCGCCCCCGATGGTGGATCTGATCAAGTCGCCGGGCGACGCCGTCTGGCGTCAGTACGTGCCGGACGCACTGGAGCTCGAGGTGCACGACGGGCTCGTGGACTCGCTCGCCGAGGACGACCACTCGCCGGTGCCCAATATCACGCACCGCTATCCCGATCGGGCGCTTTTCCTCGTCTCGCCGGTCTGCGCCTCCTATTGCCGCTTCTGTACCAGGCGCCGCAAGGTCGGCGACCCGGAGAAGATCCCCATGGCGCAGCTCGACTCCGCGTTCCGCTACCTCGAGGAGCACACCGAGATTCGCGACGTGATCATGTCGGGCGGCGATCCGTTGCTGCTCTCGGACCGGCGCATCGAGGACATCCTGCGGCGCCTCCGGGCGATACCGCATCTCGAGGTCCTGCGGATCGGGAGCCGGATTCCGTGCCACCTCCCGGAGCGCATCACGCCGGAGCTGTGCGCAATCCTGAAGCGCTACCACCCGCTCTATATCAACACCCATTTCAATCATCCCGACGAGCTGACGCCCGCCGCGGTGAAAGCGCTGGGCATGCTCGCCGATGCCGGCGTCCCGCTCGGCTGCCAGACGGTTCTGTTGAAGGGAGTGAACGACGACACGGAAGTGATGAAGGCGCTGATGCAGAAGCTGCTCGCCGCCCGGGTCCGTCCCTACTACATCTATATGTGCGACCAGGTCGCTGGGGCGGAGCACTTCCGCACGACTGTCGAGAAGGGCCTCGAAATCGTGCAGGCCCTGCGCGGCTGGACGTCCGGCCTCGCCGTGCCGCACTTCGTCATCGACGCGCCTGGAGGCGGCGGCAAGATCCCGCTCCTCCCCGAGTACGTCGTGAAGCTCACCGACAAAGAAGTCGTGCTGCGGAACTACGCCGGGAAGCTGTACCGCTACAAGCAACCCAAGAAGGAGCGGGTCAAGGCGCCGCAGCTGGAGCCGGTTCTCGTCGGATAAAGGGGGGGAAGGTTCCCCCTTCCCTCTTCCCCGGCAGTCTTCCCCCACATGCTCGCCATGCTGCTCGACGCCCCACGCCGCGCCCTCCGACCAGCCGACATCGCCCGGCCCGAGCCGGGGCCGAATCAACTGCTCATCGCGGTCAGCGCGTGCGGTGTGTGCCGGACCGATCTGCACGTCGCGGACGGGGAGCTTCCGAACCCCAAGTTGCCGCTCGTGCTCGGGCACGAGATCGTCGGGACCGTCGTGGCGCTGGGCTCCGGCGTCGAGCGCTTCGCGCCGGGCGACCGGGTCGGCGTGCCCTGGCTCGGGTGGACCTGCGGCGTGTGCTCCTACTGCCGCGCCGACCGCGAAAACCTGTGCGATCGCGCGCGCTTCACGGGCTATCAGATCGACGGCGGTTACGCGGAATACACCGTCGCGGATGCGCGCTACGCCTTCCCCATTCCGGCGCGCTACGGCGATCTCGAGGCGGCACCACTCCTCTGCGCCGGTCTCATCGGCTATCGCTCGCTCCGGGCGGCGGGCGATGCCGCCCGACTCGGCCTCTACGGCTTCGGGGCCGCGGCGCACATCATCGCGCAGGTCGCGCGACACGAAGGACGGCGGGTGTACGCGTTCACGCGCCCGGGCGACGCAGCCGGCCAACAGTTCGCACGGGAGCTCGGCGCCACGTGGGCCGGGGATTCGGACGATCCGCCGCCCGAGCCGCTCGACGCGGCGATCCTGTTCGCGCCCGTGGGTGGGCTCGTTCCCGTCGCACTTCGCGCGGTCGTGAAGGGCGGCACCGTCGTCTGCGCCGGCATTCACATGAGCGACATCCCGTCGTTCCCCTACGACATTCTCTGGGGAGAGCGCACCCTCCGCTCGGTGGCGAACCTGACGCGTCGGGACGGCGAGGAGTTCTTCGCGCTCGCCGCCCGCGTACCGCTGCACGTCACCGCCGAGCCCTACCCGCTAGCCCGGGCAACCGAGGCACTGGACCGGCTCCGCGGGGGTGAGGTGCGCGGGGCCGCGGTGCTGGCCGTGGCATCTGGCCGATGACTCACTACGACGTCGCGGTCGTCGACGGCGCCCTCGCACTCGCCCAACCCGCCCCTGCTTAGTCGGCGCCGCCGAGACCCACCCAGGCGCCGTCGGTACAGTACCACACGGTGGACGCCTTCTCGACGAAAATGTCCTCAATGCCATCGTGCTCTGGCGCAGACCGAGCGAGCGTTCCCACCGAGTCCTCTCCGTAGACCTCGATGTTGGCTATCCGCGCGGAGTCCGCGAGCACGATCTCGCGCGAGTACCCGATCTTGCCGTCACCGATGGTCTCGAGGAAGTTCATGTCCGGGATCGGAGGGAACTCACTCGGGCATCGTGCCGGACCTCCCCAATGGACGACGATGGTTGACGTCCCATCCCGCGAACAGAGCACCGCCCAATCCACCTGTCCGCGGGCGGCAAACGCGCCTTTGATGACGTTGTGCGGCGCAGAGTCCGCGAACGACTGGGGCACGCTACACCCCATGAAGGCGAGCTCCCGTTCCAACTCCGCGGGAAGAGCGAAGGCCGTGATGGGGAGACGACGGATGGCGCGCGCGGCGGAGTCCCAGTGGACCGGGCTCGGCATGTCGGCGTTGCTGAGAAACCGCCTTGCGCTTTCGGCTAGGGCGGAGTCCGTCATGGGACTGAACGTCAAGGCCGGCCCGCGGGTCGGACTCAGCGTGTAGTACAAGACGCGGTCACGCACCCCGCCCGTGCTCAGCCAGCGGACCTCGCGCCTCCGGCGAACCAGCACGCTGTCCCCGCTGACTACGCGCAGCCTGATCCCAGACCCTTCGAGGCGGATGCGCGCGCGGGCCATCGTGTCGGGCGGCAGCGGGACGCCCGGCGGTACGAGGGCGACGACGGTGGCCGTCGCGATGACGATCGTGTCGCCCTCCGAGGGCTTGAGGACGACCGCGTCGGCGCGACGGTCCCGGAGCCACACCGCATCACCCGCTCGCCAGGCGCGCAGCAGCCGAGGGGCGGTCCAGGGTCCGGCGACGAAACGCGGCGGGCGGCCGGCCATGAGGAAGTAGTATCCCGTCCGTGTACCGGGCGGGAGGGAGGCCAAGCGAAACGTGTCCGGCGGTTGCGCCACGCGGAGGCTGTCGCGAAAGCTCACGCCGACGCTGCCACCGAGCCGTTCGATGCTGTCGGCGGCCATGTCGAACTCGTCGAGGAAAGAGCGGAGGTAGTCACTCCCGGTCCCGCCGGATATTGGGGGAGCTGCCACCGCGACCAACGCGCTCGGGGGGACGCGG
>JBGPIJ010000073.1:0-11603 GCA_041484865.1 Gemmatimonadota bacterium | reverse complement strand
GGTACTTGTTCTGGGTCTGGGTGGCGACTTCGACCGGCGTGATGATGCGCATTACGTGCTCCTCTGGACTGAAGCTTTGAGTTGATGAGCCTCGGCTTCGAGCTGATTCACGAAGTCGGCCAGGTTGATCGCGTCCATCTTGCGGCGCTGCGCCGCGTCGGGTCGTTCCACGGCGTCGATGATCCGGTCGACCGTCGGGTCGAGATCGTCATTCACCAGAATGTGATCGAACACCATGCCCTGACTCACGTCGTCCCTCGCCGTCTCCACCTCTCGTACGGCGATCTCGAGGCGTTTCCGAAGCTCCTGCTCCGACTCCGTGCGCCGTTTCAGCAGCCGCTCGATCAGGACCCGGGGCGACGGGGGTATCACAAAGATGCTCACCGACGACGGCCACGGGTACGCGCGGCGTACCTGCCGAGCGCCCTTCACCTCGATGTCGAGCACCACGTGCCGGCCACTGGCGAGCGTGCGGTCGACCTCGCTCTTGAGCGTCCCATAGCGCTCTCCCGCGTACTCGGCCCACTCGAGAAAATCGCCCGCCGCCACGCGCCGCGTGAACTCGTCGCGGTCCAGGAAGTGGTAGGCGACACCATCCGCTTCGCCCGTACGCGGGTTGCGCGTCGTCGCCGATACCGAGAACCCAAACAGGTCCGGCCGCCGGCGCAGCAGCGCGTTTGCGATGGTCGTCTTGCCGGCGCCCGACGGCGCGGCGAGCACGACGATGCGCGGCGTCACTCCAGGTTCTCGAGCTGCTCCCGAAAGCGCTCGAGCTCGCCCTTCATGGCGATCACCGCGTGCGTGATCACGGCATCGTTCGCCTTGGAGCCGATGGTATTCACTTCGCGGAGCAGCTCCTGCGCGAGAAACCCGAGCTGCTTGCCGACCCCGCCGTCGCCCGCCAGCGCCGTGCGGCACGCGGCGAGATGGGTCCGCAGGCGCACCAGCTCCTCCGAAATGTCCACCCGGTCCGCGAGCAGCGCGATCTCGACGGCGAGCCGCTGGTCGTCCACGGTGACGCCCGACGCCAGCTCGGCGACGGCCTTCTTGAGCCGTTCGAGCTCGGCCGCGAGCCGCGCCGGAGCGCGCGTTTCCACGTCGCGTGCGTTCGCTTCGATCGCGCCGAGGCGCTGGAGTAGATCGGTCGCGAGCGCCTCCCCTTCGCGGGCGCGCGTCGCGAGGACTTCCTGGGCGGCGCGTTCCACGATCGGCTTGACCTCGCTCCACTCCGCGGCGAGCTGCGCTTGCCCCTGCAGGCTCAACACTTCGGGATGGCGCGCCACGAAGGCGACGTCCGGCTCGCCCTTGAGCCGCAGCTTTTTCTTCAGCTCCTTGAGCGCGGCCACCACCTGGCGCGCCCGCGCCACGTCCACGACGATCGCGGTCTCCGCCTCCGGAAGCTTGATCCAGCGGGCGGAGACGGCCACGTGCCCCCGGTCGAGCAGTTGCCGCAGCGCGTCGCGGATCTGGCCCTCCAAGGCGGCCAGCTCGGAGGGCAGCCGGAACTGCGGGTTGAAGTAGCGGTGGTTCACCGTGCGGATCTCGACCCGCAACCGGCCGTCCTGGACATCTCCCTCGGCCGAGCCGAAACCCGTCATGCTCCGTGGCACAGTCCTTAAGTCTAGTTGCTCAAGGCACTTAGGTCAACGGCCTCAGTTTGTGAACCGCCAGCGCACTCCGTAGGACTGATAAGTGCTCGGATAGCTCGTGCCCGGGACGTATCCGCCTCGAAACGCCCTCGCGTTCCGATTCGCCCAGAAGATCGTCACACCGGCGATGCGGATCTCCACGTTCAGGTCGATGAAGGTGGCGCCTGCGAGGGTCAGCGGCACCGTGGGGGTCGTGGGGCCGCGCACGACGCCGGCACCGGCGCCGCCGGTCCACGATTCCGCCGCCGCCTCCGCGCGGAGCGCGAAGATGCCGCTGCGGTAAGTGCGCCAGAACTTGGAATAGAAGGTCAGCGCATAGCGTGCGTGTTTCGGGGGCTCGAACTCGCCGCCGCCGCGGACGGGATCGAAATACCAGCCTGACAACGTCAGTCCCGGCACCGGACGGAGGCTCGCCTGGATGGAGAGGTAGTTCGTGGCGGGCGTGGGCGCGAGCGCGCTCACGGTGAGTAGCCCCGCGGGGAAGCCGGACAGGGGCGCGAACGCGTCGCGTCGCGCGCCGCCGACCTCCAGGGTGGCCCAGCGGCTCTGCCAGCGGATCGCGCCGAACAGGTCGTTCGTCGTCTGCACCGAATCGTCGGCGCGCGCCGGGGCGTCGAGGTCGTTGCCCCAGGCGACGTCACCGCGCGCGGAGAAACCGAGCGGCAAGTCCAGGCTGCCGGCGAAATGCGCGCGATCGCCGCTCTTGCCGAGCGCGTAGCCCGCGTGCCGAGCGTCGACCGCGAGTGTCAGCGGGAATACGGGATTCCACGCGGCTCGCGCTTCCAGCTCGAACGGAATCGGGTCGCTCTGTAGGCGAGCGATGAGCCCGGCGGAGGCCCGGGGCCAGAGCGAGGACAGCTCGAGGTTCAGCTGCTGGAACGAACGGTCGGCGACGGCCGTATCCCGGCTCGTCGCCGTGGTTGCGAGCGTCAGATCGAGGCGGGGTCCGAAGCCGTCGGGACGGAGCGCCACGAACAGGCGCGCAAGGTCGCTCACGCGCTTGCTGTGGAACGGGTTCACCAGAGGGTCGGTAGTACCGCTCCGGTCCCAATCGGTGCTGACGATCTGGAACGAGGCGCCGACCCTCGGACTGGGCACGTATTCGCCCTTCAGCCAGAGATCGACGTCGTGGAACGCCGTGGTCCCGCTGCCCGACGCATCGTTGATGTCGTTCCAGTCGGCCACGAGCGAGAGGCCGATGCCCGAACGCCAGCGCTTGAGAAACGTCCCGCGATAGCCCCCCGTGCTGAACACGCCCGTCGTGATGCCCACCTCACTGGTCGGGGCGCTTGAGCTCTGGCGCGCCGTGACGAGGTAGACGCGGAGCATCGCCGGCAGCACGATGACGTCCACGCGCTCGAGCGGGGAGAGGGGGATGCGCGCCGGGTCGAGGTATACCGAATCGCGGCCGAGCGGCAGATACGGGACGCCATCCCAGTACACCTCGAGCGCCGGCGGACCCCGCCCACCGTAGAGCACCGCCTCCGCCTGACCGTACGGCCCTCCGCGCGCGACGTAGACGCCCGGAATGTGCGCCAGCAGGTCGGCGAGGGTCTTCGTGTCGGAGAAGGCAAACGAATCGGTGGTGAAGGTGTAGCGGCTGCCGCGCGGGAGCGGCCCCTCGGGAATGGCGGCTGGGAGGACGGGCAGGTAATGCGGTAGCGTGTCCCGAGTCGAATCCGCGCGCGTCGTGTCCCGGCCGCTGCTCGTATCCCCGGGCGGTGGAGAGGGAGGCGACACGACCTGAGCCGTCGCGCCGCGGAGGGGACCGATCGCGAGCAGGAGGGCGGCGAGGAATGCGCCGCGACTCACGCCCTCGCGCGATTCATAATGAATTCGCTGAACAAGCGTACGCCCACGGCGGTCGGGCCCTTGGTCTGATACGGGGTTTCGCTCTCGGTGTACGCCGTGCCGGCGATGTCGAGATGCACCCACGGGTAGCTGTCGACGAACTCGCGGAGGAACCAGCCGCCCGCGATCGTCCCGGCGCCGCGGCCGGCGGAGTTCTTGATGTCGGCCACGTCCGACTTGAGCAGGTCGCGATACTCGTCCCACAGCGGCAGCGGCCAGCACCGCTCTCCGGCGCGCTCACCGGCGTCCCGCACTTCGGCGATGAGCCCCTCGTCCGTGCCCATGAGTCCGATGGCCGCGTGGCCGAGCGCCACGACGACCGCGCCGGTGAGCGTGGCGATGTCCACCACAGCGGCGGGTTGGAAGCGGCGAACGTACGACAGGGCGTCGCACAAAATCAGGCGGCCCTCGGCGTCGGTATTGATGATCTCGATCGTCTTGCCGGAGTGGCTCTTGATGACGTCGCCCGGCTTGAACGCCGCGCCCGAGAGCAAATTCTCGGTGGACGGAATCAACCCCACGACATTGGCTTTGGGCTTGAGCCTCCCCAACGCTTCGAAGGTGCCCAGCACCGCCGCCGCGCCGGACATGTCGAACTTCATGTCCTCCATACTCTGGGCGGGCTTGATCGAGATGCCACCGGCGTCGAAGGTGACGCCCTTGCCCACGAGTGCGATCGGGCGTGCGTCGCCCGCCCCGCGGTACTCGAGCACGATGAAGCGCGGCTCTTCCGTGGAGCCCTGCGCGACCGCGAGCAACGCCCCCATGCCCTCTTTCCGCATCGCCTCGCGGTCGAGCACGGTGAGGCTGAATCCGTAGGTGTCGGCGAGGCGCTTGGCCTCGAGGGCGAGGTAGGAAGGAGTGCAGACGTTGCCCGGCTGGATCTGGAGGTAGCGGGCGAGCCGGTAACCGGCGGCGATCGCTTCGCCGACCCGCTGCCCGGCCGCGGCGTCCTTCATCTCCCGCGCCTCGCACACGATCGCCACTGCCTCCAACTCGGCACGCGGCTCCTCCGGGGTCGCCTTGAGCTCCGTGAAGGTCCATGCTCCCTGGGCCGCGCCCTCCACGACCGCCTGCGCCAGATCCTGGGCGGTCGTGCCGTTCCTGGCCTCGGCGGCGACCGCAAAGGCGAACCGGCCGGCGCCGAGCGCGCGGGCGCGTTTGGCCGCGACGGCCGCGGCGCGGCGGATGCTGGTCCGCTTCACATCGGCGGGCTTCCCCATTCCCACGAGGAGGATGCGTTGCGCTTTGATGGCCGCGGGATACAGCAGCGTCATCTCGTCCCGCTTGCCCTTGAAATCGCCGCTCGTGACTGCGCGCCCGAGGATGCCTCCCGCCGCCTGATCGAGCGCGGCGAGCGACGCGGGGACGCTCGAGCCTTCCCCGACCGCGAGGGCGAGGAGCGGCGTCTCCACCGCCGGGAGCGCGGCGGTGGTGATGCTGCTCTTCATCTCAGACATGCTCGATTATGCACTCACCGAAGGTGGAGGTCGAGACTTCCGTCGCGCCGGGGAGTAGGCGCGCGAGGTCGTAGGTCACGCGGCGTCCCAGGATGGCGCCGGCCACGCCGCGAACGATAGCGGCCGACACGTCGCTCCATCCCATCTCTTCGAACATCATTGCGCCCGAGAGGATGACGCTCCCGGGATTGACCTTGTTCAGCCCCGCGTACTTGGGCGCGGTCCCATGGGTTGCTTCGAAGACGGCGTAGCCGTCGCCCACGTTGCCGCCGGGCGCGAGTCCGAGCCCACCGACCTGGGCCGCGGCCGCGTCGGAGAGCAGGTCACCGCTCAGGTTGGGCGCGGCGATCACGGAGTATTCATCGGGCCGCAACACCAGCTGGGCGAACATGGCGTCGGTGATCCTATCCTTGATGATCACCCTGCCCCCGTCCCCCTTTCCCGTTCCCATCTCGCTTTCGGGAATTGTCTTGTCCCCGAATTTCTCTTTCGCAATCGCGTATCCCCACTCCCGGAAGCCGCCCTCGGTGAACTTCATGATGTTGCCCTTGTGGACGATGGTCACGGAGCGGCGCCCCGACCGGAGCGCGTACTGGATCGCTTTCGCCACGAGCCGCTGGCTGCCGAACCTGGACATCGGCTTGATGCCGATGGCGCTGCCGGGGCGGATCTTCGCGCCGAAGCGCTCGGTGAGAAACGCAATGACGGCATCGGCTTCCGGACTCTCGGCCTTGTATTCGATGCCCGAGTAGACGTCCTCGATGTTCTCCCGAAAGATCACGATGTCGAGCCGTTCCGGCTCGCGCATCGGGCTCGGCACGCCCGGGAAGTAGCGCACCGGCCGGATACAGGCGTAGAGGTCGAGGAGCTGCCGCAGCGCAACGTTCAGCGAACGGATCCCGCCGCCCACGGGGGTCGTGAGCGGCCCTTTGATCGCGACGCGGTACTGGCGGATCGCCGCCAGCGTGTCGTCCGGGAGCCAGCTGCCGACCTGCTTGAACGCCTTCTCGCCCGCCAGCACCTCGAGCCACTCGACGCGGCGCTTCCCGCCCGAAACCTTCTGCACGGTGGCGTCGAACACCCGGCGCGCGGCGCGCCAGATGTCCGGTCCCGTGCCGTCGCCCTCGATGAACGGGATGACGGGATGGTCGGGAACGACCCAGCCCGCGTTGCGGTATTCGATGCGCTCGCCCATCCACCCAACCTCCGCTTGGAAAACGTCGTGGAGTGTACACGGCCCGAGCGGGGTTGCGCCAGCGCAACGGTCGCGCAAAGTTTCGGCGATGCGCGGGCCCTGGTTCGTCGCGTCGCTCGTCCTCGCCGCCGGTTGCTGGCTGGCGGCGGGCCCCGGCGGCGTCGGCTTGCAGGCATCGCTCGCCTGCGAGCGCCAGGAGATGCACCACCATCATCATCATCACGGCGCTTCCAGCGGGCCCTGTTTCTGCGACCAGATGGGCGGCGGATCCGATCTTGCGGTCTCGGAGACGCTGCCGACACCCGTGCCGTCCGGCGCAGTATGGAGTACCCCGACGTTGATCTTCGGCGAGCCGGCTTCGGTCGTGCCCGTCCCTTCGATTTCCCAGACCCCCCCAACCCCGCCTCCGAACGCCCCGCTCGTAGCCTGAGCTGGTTTCATCACCCGTCCCATAACGTTCGGAGGACACATGCGCAGTGCGCCGTGGAGCGCCCTGCTGTGCTGTGCCGTGGTGCACACGGCCGGAGCACAGGGGACGCAGGTCACATTGGAAGAACCACCGCCCGTGAGCATCAGCGGGTTCGGCGTCGCGACCGCGGATTACGACCGCGCGGCCCGCGCCAACACGTTCACGGCGGGTAAGGTCGCCGTGGCCTTCTTCAAGCCGGTCGGCGACGCCTACTTCTTCGGGCAGCTCACCACAGCCCTGGAAGACGGCGCGGCGACCACCCAAGTCGACAACCTCATCGTGAGCTGGACGCCCGCGCGCGCGACCCGCTGGACCCTCGCGGCGGGACGGTTCGACGCCCCGATCGGGTTCGAGCGCGACGACGAGCCGCTGAATCTTATCGCGACGAACTCCTTCAACTTCGAGTTCGCGCGTCCCTCCAAGCTCACCGGGGCGATCGTGCGGTATGCGGCGTCTCCCGCGGTGGAGCTCGCCGCGGGCCTCGCCAACGGATGGGACGCGCCTCAGGACAACAACCGCGGCAAAACGGGACTGGTACGGGCGCAGTGGATCGTGGCGAGCGGCGTGACGCTCGGCGTCACCGGCGTCTACGGGCCCGAGCACGACTCGACCGACGCGTTGCAGCGGGGCCTCGTTTCCGCCGACCTGACGGTCGAGCGCGGGCCGGCGATCGTTGGGGTCGAGCTCAATCTCGGCAGCGAGCGGGACGGCGTGGGCGGGCGACAGAGCTGGGCGGGCGCGGCGGCGACCGGATTCTGGCGGCTCGGGTCGAGGTTGGGCGTGAGCGCCCGCTACGATCATCTCGACGACGCGCGGGGCGTAGTATCGGGCGTGCCCCAGGTGCTGCGCTCGTTCACCGTCGGGCCGATGTGGTTCTATCGGTCGGCGCAGGAGGGCATTTTCTCGAATGTCGAGCACACCACGTTCCATCTCCCTCAAATCGCCTTCCGAGCGGCGCTGCGCGTGGACTATTCGACGCAGCCCTTTTTCCGGACGTCGGGCGGCGGACTCGACCGGCGCGACACTCGCGGCGTGGTCGAGCTGCTCTACCTCTTCTAGGGGACGCGATGCTCTACGACCTGCGGCAAGCCGACCCCCGCCTGAAGTGGCTCGTCACCTGCCTGCTCGCCACGTTCGGGCTCGCCTATCTGTTCGGCGGCTGGATGGTGGGGCTCTTCGCCGGGTTCACGCCGCACGCGGTTGCGGTCACCTATGCCTCGCCCGAAATGCACATGGCGATGCCGCCCGGGAAGACGGTCGTGGTCGAGCACCCGATGACACTCCAGGAGTTCGGGACCGCGGACCACCACACCGTCGATCGCAACCTGTTGGTGCAGGACACGCACGTCCACGTGCCGATGTACGGCGTCATCGCCGCGGCGCTGGGACTCGTCGTGCTCGGGCTCGACCTCTCGGCGGCGTGGGGCTATGCGCTCATCACGCTGCTGTTCGCGGCCCCGTGGCTCGATTTTGCCGGTATGTGGCTCACCAGGCTGGTCTCACCCCATTTCGCCGTGCTGACGTTCGTCGGAGGCTGGGCCATGGGAGCGGCCTACACGGTCGTCACCGCCATCGCGCTGTGGCAGATGTGGCGACCCTACCGAGGAGCGATGCCATGAGAACCCTGTTCCTGAGTGCGGCGGCCGCCGCACTGCTGCACATCACGCCCACCGTGATCCTCGTCAAGCGGCCGGACGCCGTGCAGCAGCTCCTCCCCGGCGCGGACCAGTTCTTCGCCCGGGAGCTGCATCTCAGCAACGTCGACGCCCACCGGCTGCACCAGTTGCTCGACTGGAGCCCGGAGGATGGCGTGCTGACCTTCTATACGGGGAGGGCGGATGCCAAGGACGTGGGGACGCTGTTGTTCGTACGGGTCGACACGCCGCACGGGCCTGTCGAGGTTGCGGTGAGCTTCACGCCCCAACACTTGGTGCGCGGCGTCATCGTCACGAAGGCCACGGTCGAGACGAGACCCTGGGTCGTGGAAGCGCTGCGGGCGGGGTTACTTGATCACTATCGCGGTCTCAAGCCGACCGATGTCCCTGGGGGAGCCGACGCGATCAAGAACCAGGTCGGCGAGCTGGCGGACTACATCGCGCAAGAAGTGGACAAGGGCGTCCGGCGCGCCCTGGTAGCGATGAGCGACTTCGCCGCGTGACCTACGCCGACGGGACGGGCTGCCGTTCTTGCGCGAGCAGGTCCAGGTCCGGCGTTACCTGATCGTCGAGCGAGACGCGATTGCGGTTTTCGCGCACCATCCGGGAGAACAGCGACAGGTCATCGTCGAACAGGAAGCGAAGCAGGAGCTTGGTCCAGGAGGTGTGGTAGGAAAGCCGGTCGTACACTTCCGGGGCGATCGCCCGGATGCGGGGCAGCCGGTTCCACGCCACCGACGGGAAGTCGTGGTGCTCGTTGTGATAGCCCACGTTGAAGGCCAGGACGTTGAGGAAGCCGTAGTAGCTGAACGTCTCCTGCTCCCCATCGGCGGTGAGGTAGTGCCGCTGGATCCAGCGCGCGCCCAGGGGGTGGAGGCCGATCGCGAAGAAGAGCGACAGGGCGAAATACACCACCGCCTTGGGGCCGAGCAGGAAATAAGCGGTCACGTTGACCGCGACCTGGATCGCGAGATTCGAGATCGACCAGGGATCGAACAGGGCGATTTCCTTCACGCGCATTGGCCGCACAATCTGGAACAGCGGATAGAGCAGCAGCCAGAGCGCCTTCCCGAAGGCTGAATGCCCCACCAGCTTGGCCTCCCAGCGGCTTGGGATGTCGGCGTCGAGCTCGTATACGCCCTGGAAGGCGTGATGCTTGAGATGGTATTTCTGAAACGAGACCGAACCCGGGAAGAAGAGCGGCAGGTTCGCGATCAGCTCGGTGATGACGTTCGGCAGTTTTCGCTTGAAGACCAGCCGGTGGCTGCACTCGTGGATCATGACAAAGAGGGCGTGGTTGGCGAACGCGCCCACGCCGTAGGCGAGCGCCACGACGAGCCACCACGAAAGTCCCGACGCAAACCAGGCGAGCCCGAACTGCGCGAGGACGATCCCGAGCGTGAACCAGAAGGTGATCGCATTCGGGCCGATCAAGTCCCGGATCTCCGGATGCCGGGCCAGAATCTCTTTGGTGCGGGCGCGATGGGGCTCCGGGGCGGTCGAATGCACGAAGTCGTCGCGACCAGCACTCATGGGGGGCTCGTGATTGGGGGAATCCTCGGCAGCCTGACCATGGACAATAGGACAAACGGGGTCGGTTCGCTAGTCGCGGATTCCGCTTGAAAACGCCCGTGCGATCTAGATGTCACGTGCGTAAGGGGTTCCAAAGAGGTGCCCCGTCCCCCAGTATTAGTCGATGACCTCGCCCTCCGACTCCCGGCCGCCGTCTCCATCCCGCAGCGCCCATCCCCTCGCATTCTGGGGCGCCGCGCTCACGCTCGCCTCCGGCATCGGACTCCTGATGTCGGGGCTCGGCTATCGCGCCGGATGGTGGGATTTGCGGACGGCGTTCACCCTGCTGCAATGGAGCGCGATCGGCGTCGCGGTGTCCGGCTTGGTTTCGCTCGGTGGCGTGATCGCCGCCCGGCTCACGCGGCGGCCCGGTGCCGCGGTGGCGTTGCTGGGTCTCGTGGTGAGCCTCGGCGTCCTCGGAATCCCGGCGAGCCAGCTGAGCCGCGCGCGCCACGCCCCGCCGATCCATGATATCACGACCGACACCGAAAATCCGCCGGCGTTCGTCGCGGTGCTCCCGCTTCGGGCCACCGCGCCGAACCCCGCCGTGTACGGCGGTCCCGCGATCGCGGCCCAGCAGCGGGCGGCCTATCCCGACATTGTGCCGCGGATCCTCGGCGTGCCACCGAGCAGGGTATTTCCCAGGGCGCTTGCGATCGCCCGGACCATGGGCTGGGCCATCGTGGCGAACGATTCGACTGCGGGCCGCATCGAGGCCACGGCGACGACGTTCTGGTTCGGATTCAAAGACGACATCGTCGTCCGGCTGACGCCCGACTCGAGCGGGAGCGGCACGCGCGTGGATGTCCGCTCGGTATCGCGGGTGGGTGGCTCGGACATCGGCACGAACGCGCGGCGCATTCGCGAATATTTGAGGAGACTCACCCAAGCGTAGCCGCCGAGCGGCGTCGGCTGTACCCTGAAATGACCATGCCTGACGCCACGCCCCTCCCCCTCCCCTCCGCGGTCCGACCTCCACCCGCCGCCGAGTCGCCCCTGTGCGTCGCGGGAGCGGTGGTGCTCTACCGCCTGTACGATGTCGGGTACGAGATTCATCTGGAGCGGGCGCTCGACGTGCTCGCGCCGAGCATGCGCGAGCGCAACGCGCTGCGCCAGCCGCTGCCGGCGGCCCGCGGGCCCGAGACGCAGGCGATCCGGATCGGAAACCCCCCGATTACGATTTCGGTGGGAACGATCGCGGTGGACGGCGGGTCGCGCCCGGTCGAAGTGTCGGCGCGCATCTTCGACTTCGGGGTCATCTCCCTGCGACTGCGGATCGAGACGCCCGGGACCATGACCTGGCCCGCGTTCTCCGCGTTCGGCAACGGGCTCGCGCTCGCACCCGGTATCCATGCGATGTTCGAGCGCCACGTTCTCGAGCTCACGGCTCGGCTGCGCGGCTCGATCGAACGTCTCGGGATCGCGCCCGTCACCGAAGACTACGTCGTGTTCCGCATCGACCGGCTGACGGACGCGTCCGGGAACGCGCTGCCGCCGGCCGTACTGCGCGATCTGGACGTTGCGCCGCTGCTGCTTGGCGAGGAGCGGCCGCTGTCCGAGGACGCGCGGCGCGCGCTCCTGCCGTACTGGTTCTCGTACTACGCCGACGACCTCGCGATTCTCACCTGGAACAACGCGCTCGTGGTCGAGCCCGCGGGCGGCGATACCGACGTCGAGCTGATCCTCGAGTTCGCCAACGCGCAGCTGCTGGAGCTGCGCTACTACGACGCGCTGCTCGATGCCGAGCTGCCG
>JBGPIJ010000072.1:0-11686 GCA_041484865.1 Gemmatimonadota bacterium | reverse complement strand
CGGAATCCGAGCCACCGACCTCGCCTTCGTCGGGTTCTACGACAAGCCGCTCCTCAAGTTCGAGCGCATCCTCGATACCTACCTCGGCGTGGCACCGCGGGGCCTTCGCTCGTTCCTGATGGCCGCCCCGGTGTGGCTCAAGGACAAGCTGTACATGGACCGCCAGCTGCACGATGCGCTGGGCTATTCCGGTGAAATCCTCTACGCCGAGCACCACGAGTCCCACGCCGCGAGCGCATTCTTTCCGTCTCCATTCGACGAGGCGGCGATCCTCACGATCGACGGCGTAGGCGAGTGGGCGACGGCGTCCGTGGGCGTTGGTCGCGGGGGAGACATCGAGCTGTTGAAGGAGCTTCGCTGGCCGGACTCGCTCGGGCTGCTGTATTCGGCCTTCACGTACTACACGGGCTTCAAGGTCAATTCCGGCGAGTACAAGGTGATGGGCCTGGCACCGTATGGCGAGCCGAAGTATGTGGACGCGATCTACCGCGAGCTCGTTGACCTGCGGGACGACGGCTCGTTCACGATGAACCAGGACTGCTTCAACTACCTGAGCGGCCTGACGATGACCAACGGCGCGTTCAGCCGGTTGTTCGGCGGGCCGCCGCGGGTGCCGGAGACCAAGCTCACGCAGCGGGAAATGGACCTGGCGCGGTCGGTGCAGGTGGTGTGTGAAGAGATCATGCTGCGTATGGCGCGGACCGCCCATCGGGAAACCGGTTCCGAGAACCTCTGCTTGGCGGGAGGTGTCGCTCTCAACTGCGTTGGCAACGGACGGCTGTTGCGCGAGGGCCCGTTCAAGCGCATCTGGATACAGCCTGCCGCGGGTGACGCGGGCGGCGCACTCGGGGTCGCCCAGCTGATCTGGCATCGTCACTGCAAGCAGCCCCGTCCAGCTCCGGCGAATCGGGACGCGATGAAGGGCGCTTACCTCGGCCCCGAGTTCTCTCCGGACGAGATCGAGGCGTACCTCCGTGCGACGGGCGCCGTCTATCAGCGGTTGGATCGCGACGTGCTGCTCGAGCGGGTCGCAGGCCTCCTCGCGGACGAAAAGATCGTCGGATGGTTCAACGGCCGGATGGAGTTCGGCCCGCGCGCGCTCGGCGCGCGCAGCATCCTCGGCGATCCGCGCAGCCCGCGCATGCAGGCCCAGATGAACATCAAGATCAAGTTCCGCGAGGGGTTCCGTCCGTTCGCGCCCAGCGTGTTGCGCGAGCGCGTCGGTGATTATTTCGAACTCGACTGCGATTCGCCCTACATGCTGCTCGTGGCCCCCGTCAAGCGGGAGCGACAGATCCCGATGACTGCGGAGCAGCGCGGCATGTGGGGGATCGAACAGCTGAACGTCGTCCGGTCGGACATCCCGGCGGTCACGCACATCGACTACTCTGCGCGGGTACAGACCGTGTCGCGCGACACGAACGCCGACTACTACGATCTGATCCAGGCATTCGAGCGGCTGACGGGGTGCGCAGTGCTCGTGAATACCTCGTTCAACGTCCGTGGTGAGCCGATCGTGTGCACGCCCGAGGACGCGTACCAGTGCTTCATGCGCACGCACATCGACTACCTCGTGCTCGGCCCCTTTCTCCTCGACAAGGCGGCGCAGCCCGAATGGAAGGAGAACAGCGATTGGCGGAAAGAATTCCAGCTCGACTGACGGTTACTGAAGGCCGGAAGTTCGGGCTCACCGTGGGCCTGGCGTTCCTCGCCCTCGCGAGCATCGCTTGGTGGCGGGGGCGCGTGCCCGCAGAGCTCACGTTCGGAGGGCTCGGGACGCTGCTCGTGCTCGGCGGTCTCGTGGTCCCGACGCGACTCGGGCCGGTATCTCGGGCCTGGATGGGCCTTGCCCAGCTCATCTCAAAGGTCACGACTCCGGTGTTTCTGGGCATCGTGTTCTACGTGGTCCTGACTCCCGTGGGCCTGCTGATGCGCCTGTTCGGGGCGCAGCCACTCCCGCGGCTGAACCGGAGCTCGAGCGGATGGGTCGTGCGGACGCCCGAGACGCGCCGCCGGCTCGACATGCAACGACAATTCTAGGAGGCTGGTATGAGCGGCGTGGCTTTGGCAAAGGAATTCTGGGCCTTCATGCGCATGCGGAAGAAGTGGTGGCTCCTCCCGATCATCGTAGTGATGCTTTTCGTGGGAGGGCTGCTCGTGTTCGCACAAGGCTCCGCCTTGGCGCCATTCATCTACACCATTTTCTGATCCACGCAGTGGCCGAGGTATGATTGGGAGGCGCGTGATGCTCGGGGCTGCGGTCGCGGCGCTGGTGATCGCAACTGCGGAGGGAGCTTCGTGGCTGGCCCTGCGTCTCGCGCGGCCGTATCTCACCGAGGAGATTCGCACCACCGCCCAAATCTACCGCGAGCAGTCCGACCGGATCAGAGCATTGATTCAGCCCGACACGGCGCGCCTCCTCGTGGTGGACTCCGTGCTTGGCTGGCGCTATCGGGCTGGCCACCGCGATGCCGCCAATCGGACGAACGCCCAAGACTTGCGAAGTGATCGACAGTACTCCGCGCGCCCGCGTCCCGGCGTACTGCGGGTCGCGGCGTTCGGGAATTCCTTTGTGTACTGCAACGAGGTGAGCAACGAAGCTGCCTGGCCTCGGTTGGTGGAACAGCTGTCCCCCGATATCGAAGTGCTGAACTATGGGGTGGGCGGGTACGGACTCGACCAGGCCTACCTCCGGTACCTGGAAGAGGGCACGCGCCTTTCCCCCGAGATCGTGATCGTCGGCTTCACACCGGACGATCTGGGCCGGGTCGTCAACGTGTATCGGCGGTTTCGTTCGAATCGTGAAATTCCCCTTATCAAGCCGCGCTATCTGCTGCGCCAGAACGGGGACCTCGAGCTGCTGCCTACCCCAGTGCGAGGCGCAGCGGACTACGCCAGGTATCTGGCGGACCCCCGTGCCGTACGAGACCTAGGGAGATACGACGAGTGGTACGAGCCGCTCATTTACGACGATCCTATGTACGACTACTCCGCGACCGTGCGGCTGCTCACGGCAACCTGGATGGTCGTGCAGCGCCGATACTTCCGCGGAGCCGTTCCCATCAGGCATGGTGTCTTTGATGCGGCGTCAGCCGCGTTCCGGATTCAAATGGCCTTGTTCCACCGGTTTGCCGATGCCGTGCATGCCAGCGGAAGGCAATCGCTCGTATTGCTGCTGCCCGACCGCGAGTCGGTGGAACGGGCGCGAAGCGGGCGCCGACCGGTTCTGGCCTCGCTGATGGACGCGATGGGGAGAGAGCACTTGGATTACGTGGACGCCACCGCAGCGTTTGTCCAGAGCGGGAGACCAGAGCGCGTCGATGCGTGGTTCATGCCAGGCGGCCATTACTCGCAGGTGGGCAATCGTCTCGTCGCCATGTGGCTCGCGCAGCAGTTACGGAGCAGGGCCCCTGTAGCCGCCACGCCGGGCGCCCCGGTCCACCGTTACCGTCTCGCCGTAGGCACACCGGATGCGCCGCGCTAGCGCCGCGATCGCGCTGCTGCTCGCGCTGAATGCGTGCCAGGAGTCCGGGCCGACGGCCCCCCCCGAGGGGGTTGCCACGCTGGTTGTACGAGCGGCTGTCTCAGGCACCGCCATCGCCACGATCGTGGTCGCGGTGACCGCGCCCGATATCGCTGCCGCGCTGGTGTTCGACATTCCCATCACCAACGGCGTTGCCACAGGCGTCCTGACGGTGCCCGCCGGCTCCGCGCGGACCATTGCCATGAGCGCCTACGACGCCGGCGGTGTGGAGACGCACAGCGGTTCGGCTACGGTGAACATCCAGCCAGCAACGAATCCGACACTCTCGATTGTCTTGACGCCTCTGGCGGGCAGCGTGCCGGTCACCGTCACGCTCGGAAGCATCACGGTGACGGTCGCGCCCGCGCTCACCGGTTTGACGGCGGGCGACACCGCAACGTTGACCGCCACGATTTTGGATAGCGTCGGCGGGCCCATTGCGGATTCTGTTACGTGGGCCACGCTCAGCCCCTCGCACGCGACCGTGGTGAGCACCGGCCCCCGGACGGGCCGGGTCACGGCGAGGAGCCCCGGGCAGACGGTTGTGGTCGCAATGTACGCTGGCGTAGCCGGGCCGGCGTCGATCATCGTGACGAACGCCCCCACGGGATGGGGCGTGATCAACGATTATGACATGCACGCCATTAACGACGGGGGCTGGAACAACGCCTACGCGTCCGACATCGACACCGGCATCAGCGTCATCAGCGATGCCACGGCCCCGCTCTCGCCCCCCGCCGTGTGGCAGTTCAGCTACCCGATCGGCACCGGGGGCGGCACCGCTCCGGCGACCGAATACCTGACCTGGGCGGGTTCGACGGACGTGTACTTCGGCTTCTGGTGGAAGGCCTCGAATCCCTGGCAGGGGCATTCGAGCGACGTGAACAAAATCGTCGAGTTTTTCGACAACAACGCCTTTTTCGGGAGCTACTTCTACAAGATGGTCGGCTCGGGCTCCGGGCCGTTCCGCACGCAGGTGACCATTGAGAGTGACGTCCCCACCATCAACTACAATGAGAATCAGGACCAAACCCCGATCACATTGGGCGTCTGGCATTTCTGCGAGATCGTGTTCCAACGGAGTAATGGCACCGTGCGCTGGTGGCTGGACGGCAAATTGAAGGGGAGCTACAGCGGCGTGCATTACGGCGGTACCCAGTTCGTCCAAGCAGAGGTGTACCCGGGATGGGGGGGAACTGACGACACGAAGACCGAAAACGACTTCTACTGGTTCGACCACGTTCACATCGCCGGGTCACCATGACCGCGCGTCCGCCCGCGTCACCCTTGCTCCGCAGAGTCATGAGCGTCGCCACGGTCGTAGGAATTACCGGCGCGACGTTCATCGTCGCAGACCTGGTGTGCAATCTCATGGGTCTTTTCCCCCCGAGATACGAGTACGGCGATCCTGACGTAGGATGGCTGGCGACGAACCAGGCAGCGAGCGTGCATGACGATCGGTGCCTTGATCCCTCAGAGAAATGGGTGCGCTATGCCAGGAACGAAGACGGCATCCGGACGCAACTCAGCGTCGCGCGGGTTCTCGCCGACCGCGGGAGCTTCAAGGTCGGTGTAACGGGCGATTCGCAGACGGATCTGTGCGCGAAGAATTCGGAGGTGCATTCGGGAATACTGGAAGGCGCGCTGAATGCTGGTGGCGTTCGGGCTATCGTCCTGCCCTACGGAGTGGGGAGGTATTCCCCGCTGCAGGACTACCTCGCGTACAAGAAACTGCTGAAGAAGTACGCACCGCAGGCCTTGGTGCTGAACTTCTATACGGGCAACGATTTTTACGACCTGTTGCGGGTAGACGACCGTCCTCACTTCGTCGAGTCGCACGGGCGGTACCAGGTTGCGGGCCCGGTGTGGTACCGATATGAAGACCCTCGGGTGCGGCCGCGCAGCCGGGTCCGGTTTCTTCTCCACTCGCTCGCGGAAGCGACCGGCGTGCGGAATGCAATCGTGCACCTGCAATTCCTGTATCAGATGGCGGTCGAACAGAGAGCGGGCGTCCGAGCGGTTGTTGGCTACTTCGGCGACCTCCGCCAGTCGGTCGAGCCGAGTATCGGGTACCAGGAAGCCTTCACGGCGCAGTTCCTGAACCAGCAGATCTTCTTCTACCGGTTTCCCGGCGCTCGGGAAGAAAGCATCCGGCGTGTCCGAGCCCTGCTGGAGCTGGCCCGCCGAGAGAATCCCAACACCGTCCTGATCCTGAGCGCGTTGCCCTCCTATGAGTTGATACAGCAGCGCCCGGTGGATGCAGCGCTTTCACGCACGCTCGAACGGCTGCCGGTCACATACGAGAGCGGGGTCAGGGAAGAGCACCAGCTGTATGACACGCTGCGCCAGATCGCCGGTGAGGAAGGCTGGCTCTTCGTCGACAACCTGACCGCCCTGCGCGGGTATCGGGGGAGTGAGAGGCTCTACAACAACTTTGACTACCACTTGCTTCCGACCGCAAGCACGATCATTGGGAACGCCCAAGCCGCGGTTATCCTGCGCTATCTGCGTGCGCCCCGAACACCTCCGGCAGCGCCCGCGCAAGTGGCAGGGACGGGCGTGCGGAGTGAGCGCTGAGGGGACGGTGGATCCCGCGCCCCTCGAGCCGGGTCAGATACGAGTGCTGACCAAACGTTGCGCGGCTGGAGCTGGCAGGACGCTCTGATACACGCCGGCGTATCGCGCCACCATGCTTGAGACGTCGTAGTCCGCCGCCGCTCGCCGCGCCGCCGCCTCGCCCATCCGTCTCGCCTCCTGTGGATGGCTGAGCAGCCATTCAAGAGCGAGCGCGAGCTGCCCGCTGCTGCCCGGCTCGACGAGCAGCCCCGTTTCACCGCCATCGAGCACGATGCGCACGTCGCCGACGTCGCTGGCGACGATCGGCCGCGCCGCGAACATGGCTTCGAGCAGTGACAGAGGCAGACCCTCCGAGAGCGAAGGAAGCGCAAACAGGTCGGCGGCCGCGAGCAATGCGGAGACGTCGGAGCGCAACCCCAGAAAATGGACCCGTGCCGAAACGCCGAGGCTCTCGGCGTGAGCGCGGAGGCGGGCTTCCAGCTCTCCGCGGCCCGCGATGGCCACGTGCGCTCCGGGATGCCGGCGGGCGATCTGCCCCAGCGCCTCGATGAGATGCTCATGCCCCTTTACCGGGTAGAGGTTTCCAACGGCGAGGATCAGACGGTCGGTCGTGGCGAGGCCGAGCGCACTGCGGATCCCCGCGGGGGAGGCCGGGCTCCAGCGCACTCCGTTCGGGACGGTCGCAATGCGGGTCCGCCCGATCCAAAGATCGCGACTGAGATGATTTGCCAACTGGTGGGACACGGCGACCAGGCGTCCGCCGAGCCCGACGGCGGCCCGCAACGCGAGCCGCCGGCGAAGACGCGCGGCGTAGTAGCGACCGCCGTGCATGGTCGCCACGTGGCCGATGCCGGTCCGCCAGGCGGCCCAAGCGCCGTACACGGCCATGGTGAATTCATGGCTGTGCGCGAGCGTAATGCCATGCCGGCGGAGCGTTGCCCCAAGCCAGCGCGCGCACTTTGGCGAGACCGGCCGGTCGAGATCGAAGCGCTCAATCGGCAGCCCTGCCGCCGCTGCCTCGCGACCCAGCCAGCCTTCGCCACGAGCTGGGAGGATGACCAGGCTGTAGCACCCCTGGGCTTGGAGATGGCTCGCCAAATTGATGACCGTGCGCTCCGCTCCGCCCGGCCCGTCCGACTCAATGAGTTGGGCGATTCGGGCGCCGCGAATCTCCGGCAGGGCGTCAGCGATCACCACGCAGGATGGCGGAGGTTGAGGCCGGCGCACCAGGCCTCGAATGCTGCACGACCGATCGTTGCGGGAACGTTCACCCTTGGGAGCGCCCAGCGGTCGGTGCGAGCGTGGACCAGGCCGGAATCGAGCGTGAACGCAGCCTGATATCCGGCGGCGCGGACCGCATTGCGCACGCGCGCGTCCCACAAGCCGTAGGGGAACGCAAAGCAGGTCGGCACCGCACCGGTCTCCCGAGCGATCACCGTGCGGCTTCCCGCTATCTCCTCCGCCAGCTCGTCATCCTCGAGCATCGGGAGTGCGCGGTGCGTCGCCGAGTGGACGCCGATCTCCACGCCGGCACGGACGGCCTGCGCAATGACGTGCCACGGTGCGGGCAGGTGGGAGGCTGACGTTGCATACTCCCTGTTCGTCGCTGCAGGGAGCGAGCGCAAGATGGCCTCCTCATCTCCGCGAAGGGCTGTGAGCCACTGTTGTCCGCGCCGATCCTCGATCGCGTGTTGTACCGCAGGATGGTCCCACCAGAACGGCCGGTTCCGGCCGGGCCCACCGGCAATGACGAAGACGGTGGGCGTGATCCCCAGCTCGCGCAGCACGGGCCAGGCGTGCTCGAACACGCCGGTGCAGGCATCGTCGAACGTGACGCTGGCCGTGCGCCGCATCGGTTCGCCGCTGGCCAAGCGATCCAGGAAGGCGGGCAACTGAAGCAGGTCGTAATGCGCCACGAGCCAGCGCATCTGGCTCCGGAATCGGTCCACCGGCATGTGCGCGCCCGGAGCGCCACCGGGCGGGGCATCGGCCGGCGACACGACATTGTGGTAGCACAGGACCACGCCGGCGTTGCGAACGCGCCGAGCGAGGGCTGTTAGGCCGGTGACGTCGAGAGCTCCGTAAAGCAGGGGTGATACCATGTGGGTCCGAACACATAACGCGAGAGGCGTGCCGCCTCGCAACATTGCATCGCACCTGACTTATCGCATTTAGCAGTTAATGCTGCAATTTGCGATACGCTGGTACCTGACCCAACCATTTGGCCACTAGGCAAGCGATTGTCGCCCCGCATCATGTCCGTGCGACGCGGACAATTGGCCTGCTACTTGCCCCCAAAGAGTCTGGCAAGAAGGGCTTTGTGTTGGTGGCACGCAACACCCACCGACACGATGGATTCCCAATATACGTAACGCTGCTCAGAGCAAAGCCGTCCGAAAGGCGGTGACGCAGAGCCACGGGGCTACCGCGAGTCTGACTCGCTATGCTCGCCGAGCCGCCAGCGATCGATCTCGAATCGATGCTGGCGGCTGTTTTTTTGAGGGTTGGACGGACTCGAGCGAGGATTCCGATGACGTTCATGCACAAGCTGTCTCGGCGGTTGGCGCAGGCACATGAAGCGCTGGGACTCGTTCTCCCGCTCGCGGTGCTCATCGCGTGCGAGTTGCCCACCGTCGCCGCCAACCCCAACGCCGTCACACAGCTCCTCGTCGTCCCCGAAAGTCTCACGGCCGTTCCTGGGCAACAAATCGGATTCCACGCGCATGGCCGCACGGCGGTGGGCGACAGCGTAGCGCTACCGGTCACCTGGGTCGCGACCGCCGGAAACGTCGATCAAGGCGGGACGTTCACCGCACCGACGGCGACGGGCGATGTCTCCGTAACGGCGACGAGTCCGACGCTCAACCTGTCCGCATCCTCTCGGATCCACGTCCGCTTGCAGGGCGTAGTCGTCGTCGTGAGCATGACTCCGGCGACCGCGAGCATCGGTATGGGGCGGACGGTGCAGCTCACGGCGACGCCGAAGGACGCGGGCGGCAACCCGCTGACGGGCCGGGTCGTGACCTGGGCCACGAGCAACGCCGCTGTGGCGACGGTCAACGGCACCGGGCTGGTCACGGCAGTAGCGACCGGGTCCGCGACCATCACGGCGACGTCGGAGGGAAAGAGCGGGACGAGCGCGGTCACCGTGAGCGCGGTGCCGGTGGCGTCTGTGACGGTGAGCCCGGCCTCCGCGAGCCTTGTGGTGGCGCAGACGGTGCAGTTGACGGCGACCCCGAAGGACGCGAGCGGGAATCCGCTGACGGGTCGCGTGATCACCTGGACGAACAACAGTACGACGGTCGCGACGGTGAGCGGCACGGGACTCGTGACCGGGAAGGCGGCGGGCGCGGCGACGATCACGGCGACGAGCGAAGGGCAGAACGGGACGAGCGCGATCACCGTGGCCCTGGCGCCGGTGGCGTCCGTGACGGTGAGCCCAGCGTCACTGAGCCTCAATGTCGGCCAAACGGGTCAGCTGACCGCGACGTTGAAGGACGCCAACGGCAACATTCTGACCGGCCGCGCCATTACGTGGAGCAGCAACAGTTCGGGGGTGGTCATGGTGAATGCGAGCGGGCTGGTGAGTGCCTTGGCGGTGGGGGCGGCCGTCATTACGGCTTCGAGCGAGGGCCGAAGCGGCACCGCGGGCGTCACGGTGACGGCAGCGTCGGGCGGGGGGGCGGTCCTCGTCCAGGAGAATTTCGAGGACAACGCCTTTGCCTCGCGAGGGTGGTACGACAACACCAGCCTGGCGATCACGGACTCGGAGCACATCGCGGGCAGCACTCACGCTCTCGAGGCGCATTTCCCGCTCGGCGCCACGACACCGACATGGGGCGGGTCGATGCGGCACCTGTTCACCGCGACGCCCACGCTGTACGTCAGCTATTGGGTGAAATACAGTGACAACTGGGTCGGCTCGGGGCAGGCGTACCACCCTCACGAATTCACGGTGCTGAGCGACTTGGACGGCGACTACGACGGCCCGTCGGTCAATTACCTCACCGTGTATCTCGAAGAGAACTATCAGAACGGCGGCATCCCGCGGATGGCGATGCAGGACAACAAGAGCATCAACACGAGCTATGGCACGCCGCCCATCAATCTGGTCGGGGTCACGGAGAACCGCTCCACATCGGGCTGCAACGGGGTCGTCGAGAGCAACGTGGTGACGAGCTGCTACAACGCCCCTCCCTGGTACAACGGCAAGGAGATCCACGCGAGTCAGGTCTGGTTCCAGCCGACTCCCGGGCCGGGGTACAAGGGCAACTGGAACCACGTCGAGGCGTACTATCAGATCAACTCGATCGTGAACGGCGTGGGCCAGCCTGACGGCGTAATGCAGTACTGGTTCAACGGGACCTTGGCGATCGACCGCCACGACATCCTGTATCGGACGGCGGCGCATCCCAGCATCAACTTTCACCAGTTCCTGATCGCGCCGTACATCGGAAACGGCTCGCCGGTGGACCAGTACATGTGGGTCGACAATCTCACGGTGGCGACGAACAAGCCGTAGGCGAACCGAGGGACGTGTGATCACGTAGGCGAAGTACGACAACCTGTTACCGCTGCTCAGAGCAAAACCGTCGAAAGACGGTGACGCAGAGCCACGGGGCTACCGCGAGAACACTCGCCATGTCCGCCGGGCCGCCAGCGAAGCACGCACCGCGCTGGCGGCCGTCTTTATGTCCGGCTGCCTCGCCGAACGGGAGGCACGTATGACGTTTCTGCACAAGCTCGCCCAACGACTGGCCAGGATGCGGGGCGCGATCGCTGTGACCATGCTGCTGGTGGCCTGCGAGCCGCCTGCGGCGCCCAACCTCACGAGCAGTGCGGCGCGCGTTCAGCTCTCTCCCAAGAGCTCAACCCTGCTCACCAATCAGATCACGGATCTCGCGGTCGTCGGCTTCACCGGCACCGGTGACACGGCGATGGCGATGAGTGTGAAATGGTCCGTCACCGGCGGGACGGTGCTCGACACGAGCACGACCCGCGGCATACATCACATCCACTACAAGTCGGCCACCCAGCCGGGCATCTACAAGGTTGTGGCGAGCGCGCAGGCCAGCAGTGCGGCCGACACGGCGACAATCACGGTGAACCCGGTACCGGTCACGTCGGTCGCGGTGACTCCCGCGACCGCGAGCCTCCAAGCGGGCCAGACGGTGCAGCTCACGGCTACGCCGAAGGATTCCGCCGGCAGTCCCCTCACGGGGCGCGCGATCACGTGGGCGACCTCGAGCGCCGGGCTCGCCATGGTGAGCGGGAGTGGACTGGTGACGGCGGTCGCCCCCGGTACCGTGACGATCACGGCCACGAGCGAGGGGCGAAGCGGGACGGCGTCCATCTCGGTGGCGAACCCGGTGCCGGTGGCGACGGTGGCGGTGACTCCGGCCAGCGGAACCCTGATGGTGGGCCAGACAGTGCAGCTCACGGCGACCCCGAAGGACGCGAACGGCAACGCGCTGTCCGGACGAGTCGTAACGTGGGGCTCGAGCAACACGGCGGCGGCGACAGTCAACGCGAGCGGCCTGGCGACGAGCGTAGCCGCGGGCTCGGCGACGATCACGGCGACGAGTG
>JBGPIJ010000071.1:0-11844 GCA_041484865.1 Gemmatimonadota bacterium | reverse complement strand
CGTCGTCGCCGACACGACGAGCAACGCGCTCGTCATCACCGACACGCGGAACCGGATCAACGACGTCGAGCAGTTCATCAGAGGCCTCGACATCCGCACGCCGCAGGTGTCCATCCAGGCGAAGATCATCTTCGTGGATCGGACCGACATCGAGCAGATGGGGCTCAAGTACGACCTCGGCTCGCAGACGCAGTTCTTCAACCGGCTCGTGCAACGGCCCATCCCGTCGAGCGCCGCGCCCGGGAACAACAACCAGAACGGCGTCCCCACGGGAACGATTCCTACGCAATTCTTCACGCCGGATCAGGCGGTGATCGACCTCGGGGGGAACTCGCTCTCCGCGCTCGGCAACGCGAGCCAGGCGGTGGTGAATCCGGCGCTCGACCTGATCTTCTCGACCGCGCTCGGCAACTTCAATCTCACGTCGTTCCTCCAGGCGCTGCAGTCGCTGTCGCTCGACGACATTCAGGCCGAGCCGACGATCACCACGCTCGACAACCGCGCGGCGGAGATCCTGGTCGGCGATCGAGTCCCGATCCGCGTCATCGACGTGAGCTCCACGACGGCCGGCGGCACGACGCCGCCCCGGGCCACGGTGAGTTTCCAGCAGACCGGCATCAACCTGCGCGTCACGCCGCACGTCACGGCGAACCGCCAGGTGCTCATGGAGGTCCACGCGGAACGCTCCAACGTCGTACCGTCGTCGGTGGACATCGGCTTCACCTTCCAGACGCAGCAGGCGGACAACCAGATCCTGGTCGCCGACGGCGAAACGGCCGTTATTGGCGGCCTGACCGTGACCGAGGTCACGGTATCCAAGACCGGAATCCCCTTCCTTGTAGACCTGCCGATCCTCGGCAGGCTGTTCGGATTCACGAGCCAGCAGGAAAACCGGCGTGACCTGTTGATTCTCATCACGCCGCACATCATCGACGACCTGGTGTCGCCCGGCACCGGGAAGTAGGCCGGGAGTCTCTATGCGGCAGGGACGAGCGGTTGCGATTCTGTGGGGAATGTGCGTCCTGGCGCTGGCCGGGTGGGCGTGCGAAGCCGCGCCCAATCCGGGCGGCTTCCAGAAGGACCTCATTCCGCCGACGATTGCGCTGAGCGCGAGCAGCGGCAAGGGCGCGACGGCCGCCAATCCGGACACCCAGCTCATCGGGAACGGTTTGACCTTCACCGTTGGCGCGACCGACAACCTCGCGCTGAACGACATCCGGCTGATCTTTTCGGGCGGGTTGATCGACACGACCGATACGATCTTCTTCAATCAGACGCTCAAGACCGCGACGTTGCCCGTGCACATCACGTTCCCGGCGAATTCCGGTGCGGGGCGGCTCATTCAGATCGTGGGGCGGGCCACCGACGGCGCGGGAAACTCGGCGGAAGACACCCTGTTCGTCTTCCTCGTGAACGTCAACGCGCTGAGCGTCACCCTGCTGTCGCCGGGCCCGGGAGCGCTCGCGTCGGTGGGGCGCAACATCCCCGTCGAGGTCGTGGCGACGCAGAAGTCCGGGATCCGCAAGGTGGGATTCCTCGTGGCGCCCCCTGCTGCGACCACCAATCCCACGATTCCGCCGAACGACTCGATCTTGTACCCGCAGCCGTATCCGGACTCCGTGGATTACGTGGACACGGTCACCGTCTCGCCCTCGGCTCCCGCAACGTTCACCATCACGGGGTTTGCGGAGGATTCGAGCGGCCGGCGGACGACGAGCAACACTGTCGTCGTAACGGTCCAGTCTCCGGCCACCGACAACACGAAACCGTCGGTGACCGACAGCGTCGGCGTCCGCATGGAGGTAAGTGACTCCATCAAGGTCCACGCCACCGACCCGAGCGCCATTACGTGGATCGGCTTCCGGGTACGCCGGGCGTCCGACAGCTCGCTGATCGAGTTCGACACCATCCCGGTGGGCGGGAACCTGACCGACGTGACGCGCCGCTTCAGCCTCAATCTCGCGGCGTTCATCGCCACGTTCCCGACCGACATCCTGGTCGATGGCTACGCGTGCGACGGCGCGGCGGGGCGCAATTGCGGCTTCTCGACGCTCAACGGCGTCGTCAACGGCACGCTGCATGCCGATTCGAGCCAGATCGTGGCGGGCATTTCGCGGTCCCTGCCCGTCGGGGGCCAGATCACCGACGCGATCTTCGACGCGAACCGGGGCGAGCTGTATCTGACCAACACCCCGCTCTCACGGGTCGAGATCTTCCAGGTGGCGAACACTGCGTTCGTGGCGAACGGCATCTCGACGAGCAACGGCAGCTCGGTCTCGGGCGCCTTCCCGTGGGGCATCGCCCTCTGGCCGCACGACACCGTGGGCGGATACGGCGATACTGTCGTCGTGGCGGACGCGGGCGGTACCGAGCTCTCCATCCTCGACGTCGCCGCGCGGCGCCTCAAGTGGCGTCAGGATCTGCCGAACTACATCATCGAGAAATACAAGATCATCCAGTTCAACGGCGCCTACACGGCGCAGCTCACGCTGTATGATCTCTCCGACCGGCCGCAGTACCTCGCCACCGTGTGCCGCGTCGGCGGCGCGCCGCCCGCCTGCGCCCCGGACTCGGTGTTCGCCCTGTATTCCACCACGCCGACGCAGAGCAGCTCATCGCCGTTCAACGGCAAGGGCACGCTGCGCATGGAGAAGCTCGTCAACAGTCTCGACACGACGCAGCTGTTCGGGCACTTCTTCTGGGAGATCGGCAACGCCGGGGTCACCACCTCGGCCGACACGCTGCGCATCGTGATGCGCCGCGGCCTGCCGTACAACCAGACCAAGGTGATCCTCTCGGCCTGCGCGGGCGTGACGATCAACTTCGAGACGTTCGGGCTCGGCGACTCGACCTTCGCCCGTAACTCGGGCAACTTCACGCATGGGTTCTTCGGCGAGGGGGGGAACGGGACGTCGAATCTGCGGCGCGTGATGGCCTATAGCTCGAAGCAGCCCCTGGCGCACGGCGCGCCGACCAACACGACCTGCTCCACGTCCCCTGCGGGGTCGTTCGGCCCGCAGGACGCGGGCGACAACGACGTGGACTTCGGGATGTCACCCGCGGTCGACGTGAGCGACTTCATCTCGAACACCGGCATCCACGTGTCCGCGGTGGCCACGAATTTCAACGGCGGAACGAACCTCGTGCGAGCCGACTCGATTTACTATCTCGACGAGGGGTTGCGCTTGAAGGGTCTCTCGGCCGCCCCGCCCGGAGCGTTCGGGATGGACATGAATTACTTCCACGACTTCGCGGCCGGCCAGGGCGGCACCCCCGGCACCAGCGGCGGCGCCAGGGACTCCACGAACCGCGTCGCGTTCGCGGCCGACCCGAGCGGGAACATCCTGATCTTCGACACGTTCTTCTACAACCAGATCGGCTCGATCCCGGTGCGCGATCCGATCATCGGGCCCCTGCGGGTCGCGAAGGACGCGGGCGGCAACCAGCTGCTGTTCGGAATCACGGCGCGCGGCCTCGTCATGGTGAAGCTGCCGGTGTTCCCGAACCCGAACCCCACCCCACCCGTCCGCACGTCGCGGACCCGGTGAGCAGCAGGTGATGGACTGACGCAACAGCGACGAGCCCGACGCTAGGTCGGGCTCGCGCGTTATCGGAGGGTATGAGAACACCGTGACATTCCGGTTCACCACGGCGGGCGAATCGCATGGGCGCGGGCTGGTGGCGATTCTCGAGGGCATGCCCGCGGGTCTTCCCGTGGCCGCGGAGCGCATCGACGCCGAGCTGAAGCGCCGCATGGCGGGCCATGGCCGGGGCGCGCGCATGAAGATCGAGTCCGATCAGATCGAATGGCTGGCGGGCGTGCGCGCCGGGGAGACGCTGGGCTCGCCCATCGCGATGCTCATCTGGAACCGCGACTGGGAGCACTGGCAGGACGTCATGGCGCCGGAAGCGGACGCCCCGGGCGCGGAGCGGCGCCGCCAGGTGACCCGGCCGCGGCCGGGTCACGCCGACCTCGCCGGCGTGCTCAAGTACGACCGCCGCGACGCCCGCGACATCCTCGAGCGCGCCAGCGCGCGGGAGACGGTCGCGCGCGTCGCCTGTGGGGCGGTCTGCAAGCTGCTGCTGGAGCAGTTCGACATCGAGATCGGGAGTCACGTCGTTGAGCTGGGGGGCGTCGCCGCGAAACCCTACCCCCTGCTCCCCACACCGCTGAATCAGTCGTCGGACGCGAGCGTGGTGCGCTGCCTCGACCCGGCCGCCGAGCGCGAGATGATCGCCCGCATCGACGCGGCCAAGGCGGCCGGCGACACGCTTGGCGGCGTGGTGGAGGTCGTCGCGATCGGCGCGCCCGTTGGGCTCGGCTCCCACGTGTCGTGGGACACGAAGCTCGACGGGCGGCTGGCGCAGGCGCTGATGTCCATCCCCGCGGTCAAGGGCGTCGAGATCGGGGTCGGGTTCGAGGCCGCGCGCCGCAAAGGGTCGGAAGTGCACGACGAAATCCTGCCCGGCCTCTCCCGCGCCACGAACCGCGCGGGCGGCACCGAGGGCGGCATGACGACGGGGGAGGCGATCGTCCTGCGCGTCGCCATGAAACCGATTTCGACGCTGATGTCGCCGCTCCGCACCGTGGACCTGAAGACCGGCGGCCCCGCCCAGGCCCAGTCGGAGCGCTCGGATGTGACCGCCGTGCCGGCGATGGGAGTGATCGCCGAAGCGATGCTGGCACTGATCCTCACCGAAGCGATGCGCGAGAAATTCGGCGGCGACGCGCTCATCGAGATGAAGCGGAACTTCGACGGGTATCAAACGCAGATCCGCGGGCACACCCCGCGCGGGGCGGCATGAGCAAGCGGCACATCGTCCTGATCGGACTCCCCGGGGCTGGCAAGACGACGGTGGGGCGGATCGTGGCGGAGCA
This sequence comes from Gemmatimonadota bacterium, assembly GCA_041484865.1. GTDB lineage: Bacteria > Gemmatimonadota > Gemmatimonadetes > Gemmatimonadales > GWC2-71-9 > AG25. Next base: position 6,965 of record JBGPIJ010000071.1, on the reverse strand, counting down.
GCTGCACGCGGGGTTCGTGGACGTGGATACGGTGCTGAGCCGGCGTGAGGGCAGGCCGATCTCGATGATCTTCGCTGAGCAGGGCGAGGCGGCGTTCCGCGAGCTCGAACGTAAGGCGGTGGACGCGGCGCTCGCACAGGAGTCGGCGATCATCGCCCCGGGCGGCGGCTGGGCGGCGCAGCTGGGCGCGCTGGATGCCGCGAAAGCGCTGGCGCTCGTGGTCTATCTGCGTACGCGCGCCGACACGGCCGCCGAGCGCGCGGGCCCCGCGGGAACCCGCCCGTTGTTAGTAGGTGAGGATCCGGTCGGTCGCATGCGGACGTTGCTGAAGGAGCGTGAGGCTGCCTATCTCTTGGCGCACGAGACTGTTGACACCGATCGGAAGACGCCCCTGCAGGTCGCGGGCGAGGTCACCAGGCTTGCGCAAAGCAAAGCCGGATGGTGATGATGCCGATGCGAGTCGTTGAGGAAAGGTTGACGTGTGGCTGCTAAGAAATCTGCCGTGAAGCCTGACGAAGCTGTGAATCCGGACGCTCCCGTTCCCACACCCGAGGGCGAGGCCAAGCCTGCGCCCAAACGGCGGCCCCGCGCCAAGAAGGCCGCGCCGGCGAGCGACGGTGCGGACGGATCCGCGGTCGTCGTCGAGTCGCCCGCCGACGAGGCCAAGCCTGCGCCGAAGCGCCGCTCTCGCGCCAAGAAGACGGCGGGTGCGAGCAACGGCGCTGCCGGGCTCACGCTCGTCGTCGTCGAGTCGCCCACCAAGGCGAAGACCATCGGCAAGTATCTGGGTCGCGGCTACACCGTGAAGGCGACGGTGGGGCACGTGCGCGACCTGCCCCAGCGGGAGCTGGGCGTGGACGTCGAGCACGACTTTACGCCGCGCTACGTCACCATCAAGGGCAAGGCGAAGACCCTGTCCGAAATCAAGAAGGCGGCCAAGTCCTCCGCGCGCGTCCTCATCGCGACCGACCCCGACCGCGAAGGCGAGGCGATTGCGTGGCACGTCGCCGAGCAGGTCGGCAATGGGGGCAAGGTGCGCCGGGTCCTGTTCCACGAGATCACGAAGGACGCGGTCGCCCTCGCCCTCGAGCACCCCGTGGACATCGACCAGAAGAAGGTCGACGCGCAACAGGCGCGCCGCATCCTCGATCGGCTGGTGGGCTACAAGGCTTCTCCGCTCCTGTGGAAGAGCCTGAAGACCGGCCTTTCCGCGGGGCGCGTGCAGACCGTCGCGCTGCGTCTGATCGTCGAGCGGGAAGACGCGATCAAGAAGTTCGTTCCGCAGGAGTACTGGACCATCGAGGCCGATCTCGAGAAGGACGGCCAGGGGTTCCAGGCGCGGCTGCACAAGCTCGACGGGCACAAGCCCGAGATCAAGGACGCCGCGACCGCCACCGCCATCGTCGCGGAGGTGCAGCAGCTGCCGTTCATCGTCGCGTCGGCCGCGAAGAAAGACCGCAAGAAGCGCCCGTCGGCGCCGTTCACCACCAGCACCCTCCAGCAGGAGGCCGCGAAACAGCTCGGCTTCTCCGCCAAACGGACGATGCGGGCGGCGCAGGCGCTGTACGAGGGCCAGGAGGTGGGCGCCGATGGCGCGGTCGGTCTCATCACCTACATGCGCACGGACTCGACCCGGGTCGCGGACTCCGCCATCGCGCAGGCCCGCGACTTCATCGGGACGAATTTCGATGCGCGCTACCTGCCCGAGGTGCCGAACCAGTACGGCGCGAGCCGCGGCTCGCGCGTCCAGGACGCCCACGAAGCGATCCGGCCCACCGAGGTCAGCCGCCGTCCCGAAGACGTGAAGGAGTTCCTCGAGGAGGATCTGTTCCGGCTCTACCAGCTCGTGTGGCGCCGCTTCGTGGCGTCGCAAATGAACCCGGCCATCTACGAGACGACGACCGTGGACTTCGATCTGGGCCGCTATCTGTTCCGCGCCACCGGATCGCGCGTCGTGTTCGACGGCTATCACGTGCTGTACCAGGAGGTCCTGGAGCCGGAAGAGGGGAAGACCCTGGGTGACCTGGCTCCCATCCCCGCGCTCGCCGCCGGCGATCGGGTGACGGTGCAGAAGATCACGCCGAGCCAACACTTCACCGAGCCCCCGCCCCGTTTCAGCGAAGCGAGCCTCGTGAAGGAGCTCGAGCGGCTCGGGATCGGCAGGCCCTCGACCTACGCGACGATCATCTCGACGCTCCAGACCCGATCGTACGTGACCACCAAGGACCGCCGCTTCACGTCGACCGCGCTGGGCGAAACCGTGTGCGGCATCATGGTGCGTCTCTTCCCCGACACGTTCAACGTCGGCTTCACGGCGCAGATGGAAACCGAGCTCGACAAGATCGAGGAAGGCGATCTCAAATGGCAGCAGGTCCTGGGCGACTTCTGGGGGCCGTTCTCCAAGGCGCTCGGCGCCGTGGACATGCAGCAGCTGATTCGCGACACGCACGACCTCTCGAAGCTGCATGAAGAGAAGTGCCCGAACTGCGGCGGCGAGCTGGTGGTGAAGAGCGGCCGCTTCGGTCCGTTCATCGCCTGCGCCAAGTACCCGGAATGCCGCTTCACGAAGCCGCTGCGCAAGGACAAGGTCCCCGACCGGCCGACCAACGAGATCTGCAAGGAGTGCGGCGCGCCGATGGTCATCAAGACGGGCCGCTACGGAGAGTTCCTCGCCTGCACGCGCTATCCCGCGTGCAAGCACACCCGGCCCGTGCCGATGGGCATCAAGTGCCCGAAATGCGGCGAGGGCGATCTCGCGGAGCGGCGCACGCGGCGCGGACGCACCTTCTTCGGGTGCCTGCGCTACCCTGAGTGTGACTTCTCCGTGTGGAATCGACCGGTCCCCGTGCCGTGCCCCAACTGCGGCTTCGTCGGGATGGAGCAGCGCCAGACGAAGGCGACCGGAGCGTTCCGGCGGTGTCTCAAATGCGCGCACGAAGTGCCGATCACCGAAGCCGCGCCGGCGGAGTCGGTCGCGACCTGAGGGCCGCCGTCGTGGGGGGCGGGCTCGCGGGGAGCGAGGCCGCCTGGGCGCTGGCGGAGCGGGGGGTCGCGGTCACGCTACACGAAATGCGGCCCGTGCGCGCGACGGCCGCCCATCACACCGATCAGCTCGCCGAGCTCGTCTGCAGCAATTCCTTCAAGTCGGAAGAGGTGACCAACGCGCATGGCCTGTTGAAGGCCGAGATGCGGCGTCTCGGCAGCGTCGTCCTCGAGGCCGCAGAGCGGGCGCGCGTGCCGGGCGGCGCCGCCCTCGCCGTGGACCGGTCCGTCTTTTCACGGGCGGTGCACGATCGCGTGGTGGCGCATCCGCTCATCACGCTCAGCCGCGGTGAGGTGGCGGAGCTCCCGTCGCCCGCCGTCATCGCCACGGGCCCGCTCACGTCCGAAGCGCTGAGCGGCGCTATCGCGCGCCGGCTCGGCGCCGAAGCCCTCGCGTTCTTCGATGCGATCGCGCCGATCGTCGCTGCGGACTCGCTCGACCACGCGCTCCTGTTCCGCGCATCCCGCTATGGCAAGGGTGGGGGCGACGACTACCTCAACGCGGCGCTCGACCCGTCGCAGTACGAAGGGTTTCTCACGGCGCTGGTGGCGGCGGATCAATTCACGCCGGCGCACGAGTTCGACCGCACCCCGTATTTCGAGGGCTGCCTCCCGGTCGAGGAGATGGCGCGCCGCGGGCGGGACACGCTGCGGTTCGGGCCGATGAAGCCCGTGGGGCTCACCGACCCGCGCACCGGGCGCGAGCCGTTCGCGGTCGTGCAGCTGCGCCAGGAAGACCGCGCCGGCGCGATGTGGAACCTCGTCGGGTTTCAGACGCGGCTGCGCATTCCGGAGCAGCAGCGCGTATTGCGGCTGATCCCCGGCCTCGCCCACGCCGAGTTCCTGCGGTACGGCAGCATCCATCGCAACTCGTACATCAACTCGCCGCGGGCCCTCACCCCGTACCTGTCCGCGCCGGACGACCCGCTGCTGCTGTTCGCGGGCCAGCTCACCGGTGTCGAGGGCTACACGGAGTCGGCCGCGACCGGCATTCTCGCGGGAACGAACCTCGCGCGGCTGCTCCAGGGCGACGTGCCGCTCGTGCCGCCTCCGACGACGATGCTCGGCGCGCTGTATCGCTATCTCCGCGAGGCGGTCCCGGAGCAGTTTCAGCCGATGAACGCGAACTTCGGCCTGCTGGAGCCGCTCGACCCCCCGGTCAAGGACAAGGCGAAGAAACGGGAGCGGTTGGCGGAGCGGGCCGTAGCGGAGATGGAGCGATTCGCGACGGCCATCCATTCAAGGCAGACGTGACCTCCAACGTCGCCGAAATCCAGGAATTCGTCTCCTTTCTTTCCAAGGAGCGCAACGACTCCCCGCACACCGTCAAAGCCTACGCTCGCGACGTCGCCGCGTTCGCGACGTTCTGCGCCCAGTTCTACGGCGGCTCGTGGGACTGGGCCGGAGTCGATCGTCTGGCGATCCGGGGTTTCCTGGGCGCGCTGCAGCAGCGGGGGCTCGGGAAACGCTCGGCGGCACGGGCGCTCTCCGCCCTGAGGACGTTCTATCGCTTTCTCAACGTGACCCGCGGGATCGAGGTGAATCCTGCCAAGGCGGCGCGCACGCCGAAGCTCGGCCGGACCCTGCCGACGCACCTCGACCGGACGGAGATGGATGCGCTGTTCGCGGATGCCGAGCGCCGCGCTGAGGCGGGCGGGTTCAAGGAAACGCGGGACCTCGCGATGCTCGAGTTCTTCTACTCGACGGGCGTCCGGCTCTCGGAGCTCGCCGGGCTGAACGACGAGGACGTCGACCTCGTGTCCGACCAGGTGAAGGTGCGCGGTAAGGGAAAGAAGGAGCGCATCGTCCCGGTCGGGCGGCGGGCGGGGGCCGCGTTGCGGCGCTATTTCGGTGAGCGCGACGGGCTGGTCGGCGGCTCGCCGGGCGGGGGCCGGCGGGCCGTGTTTCTCAACGCCCGGGGACGGCGGTTGAGCCCGCGCGGCGTGCAGCTCGCGATGAAGCGGCAGTTCGGCGTGCTCGCGCGCGGGTCCACGCTGCGCGTGCACGCGCTGCGCCACTCGTTCGCGACCCATCTCCTCGACGCGGGGGCGGACCTGCGGGCGGTGCAGGAGCTCCTGGGACATGCCTCACTCAGTACCACACAGGTGTATACTCATACCTCGGTGGAGCGCCTCAAGAAGGTGTATCACCAGGCTCACCCGCGGGCGTGAGCGAAAGGACGGAGTGGTTGAGCGGCCCACTGATTCACAGCACTACCATTCTTTGCGTCCGCCGCGACGGCCACGTCGCCCTCGGGGGCGACGGGCAGGTCACAATCGGCGACACCGTCATGAAGGCCAACGCGAACAAGGTGCGCACCCTGAAGGGCGGGCGGATCCTGGCGGGTTTCGCGGGTGCCGCGGCCGACGCATTCACGCTGTTCGAGAAGTTCGAGGAGAAGCTCGAGCGCTATCCCGGCAACCTGCCGCGGGCGGCGGTCGAGCTGGCCAAGGATTGGCGCTCGGACCGCGTGTTGCGCCGCCTTGAGGCGCTGCTCGTCGTGGCCGATAAGGAGCACGGGTACGTAATCAGCGGCTCGGGCGAGCTGATCGAGCCGGATGACAGCGTGCTCGCGATCGGGTCGGGCGGGACGTACGCGCTCGCCGCTGCGCGCGCGCTGCTCCATTCCTCCCAGCTCACGGCCAAGGAGATCGTGCAGCGGGCGCTCGAGATCGCCGCCGAGATCTGCGTGTACACGAACTCCCACATCACTATTCTGGAGCTGTAATGGCCGAGCCGACCCGCACCGCGAACGGGGAGCTGCCCCCGCAGGCGCATGGCCCGGAGGCCGAGGCGCTGCCGTGGCTCGAGGAGCTGCCGCCCCGGAAGATCGTCGCAGAGCTCGATCGCTACATCGTGGGCCAGGAGGTCGCGAAGAAGGCGGTCGCCATCGCGGTCCGGAATCGCTGGCGTCGCTCGCAGACCCCCGAGGACATCCGGGATGAGATTCTCCCGAACAACATCATCATGATCGGGCCGACCGGCGTGGGGAAGACGGAGATCGCCCGCCGCCTGGCGCGTCTCGCCGGCGCGCCGTTCATCAAGGTGGAAGCCTCCAAGTTCACCGAGGTGGGCTACGTCGGGCGGGATGTGGAGTCCATGATCCGTGAGCTCCTGGACTCGGCGATCAACATGGTGCGCACCGAGCGGGAGGACGAGATCTATCCCGACGCGGAGGCGCGGGCCGAGGAGCGACTGCTCGATATCCTGCTGCCCGCGCCCGCGCCGAGCCCCGCCGCTCCCGCTCCCCGTCCCCCGGAGAGCAATCGGGAAGGCGCCGAGAGCCGGCCGTTGTTCGTCGTGTCGTCAAAGGGCGACGTGACGTCCAAGCCGCCGGAGGGCGACACCGAAGCGCAGGAGCGGCGGCGTCGCACCCGCGAGAAGCTGCGCCAGCAGCTGAAGGAAGGGAAACTCGAGGAGCGGGACGTCGAAGTCGAGGTCCAGCAGCAGAGCTTCCCGGGCCTCGAGATGATGCAGCCGCCCCCGGGGATGGAGGGGCCGGACGTCAACTTCACCGAGATGCTTCAGGAGTTGATCCCGAAGAAAAAGAAGCGGCGCACCGTGCACGTGCACGAGGCGCGGCGGATCCTCATCGACGAGGAGCTGAAGCGTCTGGTCGATTTCGACGACGTCGTGAGCGAGTCGCTCGACCGCGTCGAGAACCACGGCATCATCTTCATCGACGAGATCGACAAGATCGCGGGGGACCGGGGCACCGTCGGCCCCGACGTGTCGCGTGAAGGGGTGCAACGCGACCTGCTCCCGATCGTGGAGGGGTCCACCGTCCAGACCCGCTACGGCTACGTCCGTACCGACCACGTGCTGTTCATCGCCGCCGGCGCGTTCCACGTCTCGAAACCGTCCGATCTGATTCCCGAGCTGCAGGGACGGTTTCCGATCCGCGTCGAGCTGTCGCCTCTGGG
>JBGPIJ010000070.1:0-11845 GCA_041484865.1 Gemmatimonadota bacterium | reverse complement strand
CTCCGGCAAAGAGCTCATCGCCCAGTTCATCCACGCCCACAGCCGCCGCCAGGCCCGCCCCATCGTCGCCATCAACTGCGCCGCCCTGCCCGAGCCCCTGCTCGAGTCGGAGATGTTCGGCCACGTCAAGGGCGCCTTCACTGGCGCCACCCGCGACAAGCCCGGCCTGCTCGAGACCGCCAACGGCGGCACCCTGTTCCTCGACGAGCTGGTCGAGATGAGCATCCCGATCCAGGCCAAGCTGTTGCGGGTGATCCAGGACGGCGTGGTGCGCCGGGTGGGGAGCGAGACGACCGACGCGGTCGTCAATGTGCGCTTCATCGCCGCCACCAACCGCGATCCTGAAGAGGCGGTCCAGGGCGGCGCGCTGCGCAAGGATCTCTACTACCGCCTGCGCGTGGTGCCAATTCACGTCCCCTCGCTGCGCGAGCGTCCTGAAGACATCCCGATCCTGGCGAACTATTTCCACGAGCGCTTCTGGACCGCGCACCGCGGCGCCTCGCTCCCGATTCCCAAGCTCACGAAAGCGACGATGTGGGCGTTGTCCTCCTACAGCTGGCCGGGGAACGTACGCGAGCTGCAGAATGTGATGGAGCACGCGGCGGTGCTGCTCGAGCCTGGCGCGGACGTCCGCCCCGAGGACATCCCGTTCATCGGGGACACGCACGGGGAACCCAATCCCGACGACGCGGCGGACAGCGCCCTCCAGGGCGACGGCTACTACGCCGCGCGAGAGCGGTTGTTGTCCAAGTTCGACCGCCGCTTCCTGACCAAGGTCGTGCTGCGCGCGGGCGGGAACCTCTCCAAGGCCGCGAGAATCGCGCACGTGGACCGGACCACCTTCTACCGCCTCATGGAGCGCTACGGGCTCCAGCGTGACTCACTCGCGGGCATGCCGCAGGTATGACCGCGCCGCGCCGTACTTCGGGTGCCCGTGCACTGCAACACGCGCTGTCGGCCGGGACCCGCGACGACCGCTCCCCCGTCTCCCTTCTGTTCGATCGCGCTGTTGAGCGCGCCGACCCGGAAGCGGACGAGTTCGTGTCGTCCCTCGCGGAACCGAACGGCCTCGACTTGGTCGTGGAGATCGCGCACGACCTCCGATCGCCGATGAACTCGATCCTGTTCCTGGCCGAGGCGCTGCACGAGGGCCAGAGTGGGCCCGTGAACGAGACGCAGCGCCGCTCGCTCGCGCTCATTTACAGCGCCGCGCTTTCGCTCTGCACGGCGACGAGCGACGTCCTCGAGTTCGCCCGAGGCGGGCGCCGTCTCCTGGATGGCGATCCCGCGCCGTTCTCCGTCTCCGAGATATTCATCTCGGTGCGCAACATGCTCATGCCGCTGGCGCTGGAGAAGCATCTCGACCTGCGGCTGGTGCACGCCATTCCGGAACGGCGCGTTGGGTACGCGCATGCGTTGTCGCGCGTCCTGCTCAACCTGGCGACGAACGCGGTGAAGTTCACCGACGCCGGGACGGTCGAGATCGCCGCGCGCCCCGTGACGGCTACCCGGCTCGAGCTGTCGGTGTCGGACACCGGCAAGGGCATCGACGCCACGGTGCTGCGCACGCTGTTCCAGCCGTTTCGGAAGAGGCCCTCCGACCCCCGCCGCCGCTTCTCGAGCGCGGGACTGGGCTTGGCCATCTGCCGCAAGCTGGTTCGGGCGATGGGCGCCGATCTCAAGGTGGAAACGGGACCGCGGCGCGGCTCCCGCTTTTCCTTCGAGCTCGAGCTGCCGCCCGCGTCATCGCCGGGGTAGCACTGCTCTTCGTAGCACCCGCCGCCCCCGCAATCTTGCGGAAAATCGGTGCAGGGGCTGGTGCACATTGGTGCGACCCGATGCGCTGGCGTCGGCGATCGGCACGTAACACGCTGGGCCGTCAGGCGATACGGGGCTGATCCAGGTTGGCCCGAAGCTTGCGCAGGTGGAGGTAGTCTTCTCACGGGATATGGTCCGATGACACTGCCAGTCGTCTCTCACCGGTACCACCTGCCGCTTGTGTGCGAGCTGTGAAGCGCACTGACGGCATCGGGTCGCGGATGACCCCACGCACTACCGACTCCCGGGCGGCACGCCTGAGTAACGGTCGCTTGCTGGGGCTCCCGATGTCACCCCGATTTTCAGACGGCCGGGGCAACTCGGCTGACTCGGAGCTCTCTATGGCGAAACGAATTCTGGTGTTGGTGATCGAGGACAACCGCTTGGTGCGCGACGGACTCGCGGCCGTGCTGGACGCGCAACCGGATTTCCAGGTGGTCGCGGTCGCCGAAGGCGCGAGCGCCGGACTGCTGCAGGTCTCGGAGACGAAGCCGCACATCGTGCTCTTCGACGCGGCGCTGGGCAATCGAGATGGTCACCGCCTGGTCGAGACCGTCAAGAGAACGGCGCCCGAGTCACGGGTAGTGGTCATGGATCTCCTCCCGGCGCAGGACGACGTGATCGAATTCATCAAGGCGGGCGCCAATGGGTTCATCGTCAAGGACGCCACGGTGGACGATTTCGTGCGCACGATCCGTTCGGTGGCGGACGGCGCGGACGTGGTCCCGCCGTCGCTCACGGCCGCGCTCATGTCGCACATCGCGGACAGCCGAAACGCACCGAGCTCGATGGATGGGACGCGGATGACCAAGCGCGAGCGGGAGATCACGGCGCTCATCGCCGAGGGACTCTCGAACAAGGAGATCGCGCAGCGGTTGAACATCGCGACCTACACCGTCAAGAGTCACGTCCACAACATCCTCGAGAAGCAAGCGCTTCACAGCCGGCTGCAAATCGCGGCCCAGGCACACAAGTGGAGTTTGAACGGTGAAGCTGCCCGCGCCGCCGCGTCTGCCGCCGGCAATGGCAACGAGAACGGGAACGGGAACGGGAACGGGAACGGCCACGGCCACGGGAACGGCAACCGCGCCACGGCGCGGCCCGCCGCCCCGGCGCTCGCGGCCATCGGTCTCTGACCGCCATGGCGCGCTTCGCGTCACGGTCGTTGGCTGTCGGCGTCTTCTCCGCGCTACTGGCGGTCCCGCTGACCGCTCCGTGGCGAATCGACCCCGACCAGAAGCTGGCGGAGCGCAGCAAGCGCGCGGGCGAGATCATCGCGGAGCTGGTGAAGGAGCCTGATCACGCGCCGCCGCAGTCGCTCTTGAGCCGCGCTGTGTGTGTCGCGGCGGTGCCCGAGGTCGTGCAAATCGGGCTGGGCGGCGTCGGGGGTCGGGTGGGCTTTGGGCTGGCGAGCTGCCGCACGAAGGGCGTCAGAGGGTGGAGTCGTCCGAGCTTCATCGCCCTCAAGGGCGGGACGTTCGGCCTGCAGATCGGGGTGCAGGCGACGGACTTGGTCCTCGTCTTCGTGAACGGCAACGCGCCGCGCTTGATCGCCTCCAACTCGTTCGATATCGGCGCCCAAGCATCGGTCGCGGCCGGACCGGTGGGCCGGAACCTCAGCGCCGAGACCGACTACAAGCTCGACGCGGAGATCTACTCGTATTCCAAGACGAAGGGCTTCTTCGCCGGCATCGACATCGCCGGAACGAAATGGGAGATCGACTCGAAGGCTAATGTCGAGCTGTACGGTCCGAGCCACGGCAGCGACGTTCCCACCCTGCTCACGACCGATGGCAGCGGCGCGCCCGCGATCGTGCAGCCGTTCGTGCGGAGCCTGCGCAATAACGTCGGGGGCGTGACACGCTAGCGGCCGCGCCGACACGCGACAGAAACGGGGCCGAAATGCGAGTGCATTCGGCCCCGTTCTCGTCCTCGGTCGGTTGCGAAGAGGTGGTAAGGTCCCCCCGTATACGAAGTCGGCCGCGCTTAGCGGGTACGTTGCGCGAGGCGCTGGCCGGTTTTGCGCACCTTCCGGGCACCGCGTTCGAGCTTCTTGCCGACCTGCGTGACTTTCTGCGCCGTCTTGCGGGCGGCAGAACGCGCCGCCCCGACGGCGCTCTTCGCTGTCGCGAACACCTTATCGGTGGCCGTCCGCGTGCTGTGCGCCGCGCCGTCGATGCGTTTTTCGAGCGATGCCATGTGCCGATCTCCTGTCGATGGGGGCGGTGGTGGGCCGGCTGCGACCCGGCAGGTGAGCCGTGGAAGCACGCACCACCTCACTCTGAAGCTCGGGAGAACACTCCCCTGGGCAATCACCCGAACGGCCGACTAGGGGTCTAGTCCGGCGGACTACTCCGATCCCCCATGGCACGGTATCTGCGACTTCCGGGAAAACCATGGATCGCGCCGGACAGAGCGGGAGTATTGAGGGGATGGGCTCGATGACCACCCAAGTGCAACGGCTTGTCCCGATCGTTGAACTGCGTTCGCTACGGCGGATCATGGTCGTGGCCGCCGCCGCGGCGGCGTACTTCGTCGCGGGGCGGCTCGGCCTCCTCTTGCTCTTCGTCAACGCGAGCGCCATCGCCGTGTGGCTGCCGACCGGGATCGCGATCGCCGCGTTCCTGACTCTCGGCTATCGCATCTGGCCCGCGATCCTCTGCTCCGCACTCCTCGTGAGTCTGACGACGGGGGGATCGGTCACGACGTCCCTCGGGATCGCCGTCGGCAACACGCTCGAAGGCCTGCTTACCGCCTACCTGGTGAACCGATTCGCGAACGGCCGCGGGGCATTCGGGCGCCCGCGCGACACGTTCCGCTTCGCGCTGCTCGCGTTGCTCGGCACGACGGTGAGCCCCATCGTCGGCATCACCACGCTGTCGGCAGCCGGGTTTGCCGAGTGGATCGACTTCGGACGACTCTCGTTCACGTGGTGGCTTGGTGATGCGGTTGGCGCGATCGTGGTCACCCCCGTGCTGCTGCTGTGGGGTGTGCCGTCGGGGATCCGCTGGACCCGCGCGCGCGCGCTCGAAGGGATCGCTCTGCTCGCCGCGCTGCTCGTCGTCGGCGCGGCCGTCTTCGGCGGTCTGTGGTCCACCGGCCGGCACCATTCGCTCGATTTTCTGTGCCTCCCGATTCTTGTCTGGGCGGCGTTCCGCTTCGCCCAGCGCGAGGTCGCGCTCGCGCTCGCGACGCTAGTGATGATCGCCATCGTGGGTACGCTGCACGGGTACGGGCCCTTCGCGCGTGAGGCGCCGCCCGCATCACTGGTGCTGCTCCAGGCGTTCGTCGGCGTGACGTCCGTCGTCTCCCTGGCGCTGGCCGCGGTCGTCTCCCGCCGCCAGCGCTTCGAAGCGGAGCTGCGGTACCTGGCCGACAACGACCCGCTCACTGAACTCGCCAACATTCGCCAGGCGATGCACGTGCTCGACGGGGAAATCAGGCGCTCGCAGCGCACCGGCCGGCCGCTCGCCGTGTTGTTCCTCGACCTGGACCGCTTGAAGCGCATCAACGATCACCACGGCCACCTCGCCGGAAACCGGGCGCTGTGCCGCCTCGCCGACGCGCTACGCGCCTCCTCGCGGGCCATCGACACGGCAGCCCGCCTGGGCGGCGACGAGTTCGTTCTGATCCTGCCCGAGACCGGTGAGGCGCGCGCCTGGCAGGTGGCGACCCGCCTGGCTCAATCCGTGGCGGCGGACGCGCAGCGGCCCGCGCTGTCGGTGAGCGTCGGGGTGGCGGTCTACCCGCGCGACGGGGATTCGGTGGAAGGTCTGCTCGGCGTGGCGGACCGCGTCCTGTACGACGCCAAGGCCCGCTCCTAGACGACTAGTTCCTTGGAACGGCGGCGAACAGCGGGAGGAACACGCCGTATCCCTCCGCCTCGAGACGGTTCACGGGAATGAAGCGCAGGGCGGCGGAGTTGATGCAATACCGCAGCCCGCCGGGCGGCGGGCCGTCGTTGAACAAATGGCCGAGGTGCGAATCGGCGTGCACCGAGCGCACCTCGGTGCGCAGCATAAAGAAGCTCCGGTCGGAGCGCCGCGCGATGTTCGCGGGCTCGAGCGGCTTGGTGAAGCTGGGCCAGCCGGTTCGCGAGTCGAATTTGTCGAGCGAGCTGAACAGGGGCTCACCGGACACGACGTCCACGTAGATACCCGCCTCGTGGTTGTCCCAATATTCATTATGGAATGGCCGCTCGGTCTCGGCCTTCTGTGTGACCGCGTACTGCAGCGGCGTGAGCGCGCGGCGCAATTTCGCATCGCTTGGCTTCTGGAAGTGCGCGGCGTCCCCCCTGGTGGCGGCCTGCGCCGCTACGCCCACCGCGACCGGGCCGAGCGCGAGGAGCAGCGCGCCCGCGCGCAGCGCCCCGATCATCGCCGCCTCGCGGGCACGACCACGGCGGACACGGAATGCGGCAGCGCGAACGTCCGGGGTGTCGCCGGCGCCGCGCGGACAGGCTCGGCCCGGGAGACGCTTGGCCGCAGAGCGAGCGGCATCGAGGGAACGAAGGCGATGGCGCTCGTCCCCACGGCCGTTGCCGGGGGCGTGGCGAGCGACCTTCGGAACGGCAGACGCCCGGGCGTCAGCGGTACGGGCTCCCTGGGTGACGAACGAACGCGCCGCTGGACGATCACGATCGGGGGAAGCATTGCTCTCGGCGCGGCCGGTGCGGCGACGATCGGCCCGGCGGCAAGCCTGCCACGCTCGTACAGCGCCAGCGCCGGTGTGGGGGCAATGGAAGCGGGGTGGCGCGCCGCCGGCTGGAACCGTTGGCTGCGCCGCCGCCCGAACCCTTCGAAGGCGAGCGGGGCAGCGAGAAGAGGCGGTGCCTGCACGATCACCGTCTCCGCGACGACGGTCGCGGGCGCGGCACCGGCGTAGGTCGCGAGGTCGTAGTTGAACGACTCGTCCCCAAGCATCCGCTGCACCAGCTCCGTCAGCGCAGGCTCGGCGCCGGCGCCGCTCCACCCGGCCAGGGCGTCACCGTCCCAGCTGTCGCCGCGCGCGAACTCGCCGGTGCGAAACGGGCCGGGCGCCACGGCGGCGAGCACCGTGAACGCCGCGCCGCCGTCCGACCCGACAACCTCATAGGTCCCGGCGGGCACGTAGGCGGGCCGGCCCGGAGTCTCCGGGAACAGCACTTCCACCGTGCCGTCACCGCCGCGCCGCAGCACGATCACATAACCGTCCACCCGGGTCTCGACGTAGACCCGGACGCCCGCCCCCGGGGCGCGGGGCTCGAACCATACGCGGACGGGCTGTTCGTCCGGCGCTGGCGGAGCGGCGGGCGACTGGGCGGCGGAAAGAATAAGGAAGACCGGAATCAACATTTGCACCTCGCTCCCTCAATTACGCCCCGGCGCCTTGGCAGGGTCAAGGCGCGTCGCTTACAGCGACGTGCGCGCGCCGATCTTGAGCACCTTGAGGCGCGTGTCGCCGGGGAACGCCGCTCGGACGTCCGCCTCCTGTGCCAGCGCCGGGAACGTGCCGTAGTGCATCGGCACAATCGTCTGCGGCTGGAAATACTTCTTGATCGCGAGCGCGGCGGCGGGACGGCGTGCGCCGAGTAGGACGCCCACTGCGCCGAACGCGAGCGCCGTCGCCACGAGCAGGTTGCGATGCCGGATCATCTTCGTCACCTCAGGTGTGAAGGATTGGCGAAAGGTCGGCACCTCGGAATGCGGCACCAAGGCCCTGCGGGGACCTTCCCGGCCCGCACGAGGGGTGTAGGTTCGCCCGGACGACGGAAAGGATCGATCGTTGCCATACCCGGGCGTCATCCCGATAGCCGTCGCGGCGGCACACGTGCTGCTCGCCGCGGGGGTGACCGCGCACGTCGTGCTGACCAAGCAGGACCCTCGCGCCGCGATCGGCTGGGCCGGGCTGGCATGGTCCGCCCCGGTCCTGGGCGTCGTACTGTACGTGTCGTTCGGAATCAACCGGATCCGGCGCCGGGCGGGCCGGATGCGGCGTGGCCGCGGGAGGGCGCGGGAGCCGGAGGGGCTGCGGGCGGCTGGCGAACCCAATGACGCGCGGGCCACTGCGCCCGCGCCCCAGGCACTCGCGGCACTCGTCGGGGCCGTGACGCGGATGCCCCTCACCGCGCGCAACGCGGTGCAGCCGCTCCGTGACGGCGACGAGGCCTACCCGGCGATGCTCGCCGCGATCGACGCGGCAACCCGGAGCGTCGCCCTCGCGACCTACATCTTCGATCGAGGCGACGTGGCGACGCAGTTCATCGATGCGCTGGCGCGGGCGGTGCAGCGCGGCGTCCTCGTGCGGGTGCTGATTGACGCCGTCGGGGCGCGCTACAGTCACCCGCCGACGTGGCGCGCCATCCAGGCCCGGGGAATTCCCGTCGCCCGCTTCCTGCCGAGCGCGATCCCCGTCTTCAACCCCTACATCAACCTTCGGAACCATCGCAAGTTGCTCGTGACCGATGGGCGTGTCGGGTTCTGCGGCGGGCTGAACATCCGTGACGGCTGCCTGCTCGCACTCCGCGCGCCGGAGCCGACCCAGGACCTGCATTTCCGGATCACGGGCCCCGTGGTCCGGCATCTGATGGCGGCGCTCGCCTTCGACTGGGCGTTCGCCACGGGCGAGTCGCTCGACGGGGAGGTGTGGTTCCCCGCCCTCGACCCGGCGGGCGACGTATTCGCGCGCGGCATCGCCGACGGGCCCGACGAGGACTTCGAAACCCTGCTCTTCACCCTGCTCGGCGCGCTGTCGCAGGCCACCGAGTCGATCCGGATCGTGACGCCCTACTTTCTCCCCGATCCTCCGATCGTGGACGCGTTGCGCGTCGCCTGCCTGCGTGGCGTCGCGATCGAGATCGTGCTGCCGGAGAAGGGCAACTTGCGGGCGGTGCATTGGGCGGCCACGGCGCAGCTCGCCCAGGTGGTGCGCGGCGGCTGTCGGGTGTTCCGGTCGCGCCCGCCCTTCGACCATTCCAAGCTGCTCGTGATCGACGGCCGGTGGAGCTTGATCGGATCGGCCAATTGGGACCCGCGCAGTCTGCGCCTCAACTTCGAGTACGGCGTGGAGTGCTACTCCACCGAGCTCGCGCGGCGACTGAACGAGCTGATCGACACCAAGCGCGTGGGCGCGCGGCTCGTCACGCTGGCCGAGCTCGAGGGTCGGAGCCTCCCTGTGAGGCTGCGCGACGGATTGGCGTGGCTCGCGCAGCCCTATCTATAAGGAGTCACGATCCCCGGGGGAATCAGCAGGCTGCCGAACGCGTTCCCGCCGTGAACTCTGCGCTCACGGCTGATTCACGTTGGCTTCACGGCCGGCGCGCTAGTGTGCTTTGTGGGGATCATGTTTCTCGCAGTGTCAGTCGCCTCCCCCTGCGACTACTTTGGAGGGATAGCTCATGAACGGACGATTGATAACCGCCTGTGCATTGGCGTTGACGTTCCTTGCCGTGTCCGGCAGGGTGGCGCGCGCACAGCAGCAGCAGCAGCTCCCGGCGGGCTGGGTCCAGAACTGGGACGGCTCGGGCACTTACGTATTTCTCGGGAGTCCTGGGACCGGGAATGTCGGCTACACCCCCGGCAGCTTCGATATCCCGCAGGGGGACTACAGCGCGGCGCACCCTGGTTGGTACGAGGAACTCGTCGCACAAACCACCCAGGACTGGTACCAACGGAACCCGAATCGTGCCGGGCCCGGATGGCAGGATCGCTTGTCTCCGGACGAGGAAAACCGCATTCGCCCGGGCCAGCGGCTGGACCCCCGGCTCCGCCAGCGGATGCACTGGCTGTCTCCTGATCTGGCGCGGCGTTATCGTCCCGCCCCGCGCGGCTACCGGTACGCGGTCATCGGCGGACATGTCGTTTTGGTCGACAGGCACTATCAGGTGCGCGAAGTCTACCGCGTCGAGCTTCGAATCCGATAAGCGGTGGCGAGGCCCTCGGGGAACGCCCGATGGCCTTTACATTGGGACGGCCTTGAAACGACAAGCGGCGAGCGTGCGGTAACGCTCGCCGCTTGTTCGTTCTCCAGTCGTGCTCACCCCACATTGGTGCGATTGTGGTCAGTCGCGGGCCATCCCGTTTCGTCCCGGTTCATCTACGCCGATCCGGACGTGACGATCGTTCGCACTCGGCCGTACCGTTTCATAGATTGACGGCTCCTCGATGGCCTCGCATTAGCGTTGGCCCTCTCGCCCTCGCTCTGACGTCTCCACGTGACGCCACCCCGACCCCGAGATCGCCGGACCATCGGCATTTCCCGCCCGCTCGGAGGTGACACATGCGGCCCCTTTCGACTCTCTCACACCGCGGGTTATTGGCAGTTGCGGCCGTCGTCGTACCCCTTTTGGCCTGTCAGCCCGACGCGGACCCGGCGGGGCCAAACGGGCCCCTCGCCGCGTCACGCAACGGCGTGCTGTCTACGGAGGGTTTGGCGAGTCCGGGGTGGCAGGTGACCGCGGCAACCCTCATCGCGCAAGCCAAGGTCGCCCCCTACGCGGCAGGTCGCCTGTACTCCCTCGTCGGCGTCGCACAATACCTGGCGGTGCAGCGGGCCGAGGCTGCGCTCGACGCCGCCCCAGACGTTGAAGGGGCCCAGACCTCCGGGGATGGCATTGGCGTGGGAGGGCGTGCGCGCCTCGAGACTGATCGCGGCGCCGTCGCGGGCGCGTCTCTGGTGGTGTTGAGCTACCTGTTCCCGAGCCAGGCGCAGGCGCTCGAGGACACCGTGGCGGCCCAAGCAGGTACGGGTCCCGGGCAGGTGCACCCCGCGTTTGCACGCGGCGAAGCGATCGGCCGCGCGGTGGGCGCCGAGATCGTCACGCGAGCCCGGACTGACGGCTTCGACACGCCGTTCACCGGCACGATTCCGGTGGGCCCCGGGTTCTGGACCAGCAACACGACGCCCCCGACGGTCGCGGGCGGGTCGTTGCCCGGGGTGCTCCCCTGGTTCCTGACCTCCGCGAGCCAGTTCCGGTCGGCACCCCCGCCGGCCTTCGGGTCCCCGGCATTCCACGCTGGGCTCGCGGAAATCCGCCTGATCTCCGATACCCGGACGGCAGCGCAGGTGCAAATCGCCACGTTCTGGGCGCAGGGCGCGGGCACGCGCACCACGCCGGGGTTCTGGATCCAGGTCGCCACTGACGGCATCAATCAACACGCCCTGTCCGAGCGCCAGGCGACGCATCTCTACGCGCTGCTCAGCGCGACGATGTCCGATGCCCAGATCGGTTGCTGGGATGCGAAGCTCACGTACTGGTTCATCCGGCCGTGGCAAGCCGACCCCTTGATCACGGTCGTCGCCGCGGTCGGGAAGCCCAACCACCCCTCCTATCCCTCGGGGCACAGCTGCACCTCCTCGTCGGCCGCGCAAGTGCTGAGCGCCTTCTTCCCGGAGCAGCGCGCGCAATTGGACGCGATGGTCATCGAGGCGGGGCTATCGCGCATGTACGGCGGCATCCATTACCGGTTTGACATCGAGGCCGGGCAACAGCTCGGGCGGAGCGTCGCGCGGTTCACGATCGCGGCTGACAAATCGGGCCATTCCGTGCTGACGCCGGACGACGAAGAGGAAGGCGACGGACCGCGGTAGCCGTTGCCTACCGCCAGCCCCGGAGCGATTCGCGTTCCGGGGCTGGCCCCGTCCCACCTGTCCGCCGACCTCGCGGCGGAGTTCTGGGGACTTCTGAATCCCGAGCACGACGCCTGAGCGAGTTGCCTGTAGGTGTTTGATCCTCCCGAAGGTCACCATCCCGAAGGTTCATGCGGCTCTGCGGGTGGAAGACCCGTTCCGTCTTCGAGCGCTACAACATCGTCAGCCTGGAAGACGCGAAGACCGGGATCGCGCGGCGGTTCAACAGCAGGAACAGCACAATCGGCCGGTGTTCCGAAACCCGAGGGGAGCGTAAGTTGATGCGTATCAAACCACGCGACCGTGGCGGAACTGGCAGACGCGCAGGACTTAGAATCCTGTGGGGTAACCCGTGGGGGTTCGAGTCCCTCCGGTCGCATCGCGATCTTACCGAAGGAGTTATCTGCTCGGCACCGGCCCG